>DJMM01000043.1 GCA_002435365.1 Ignavibacteriales bacterium UBA6490 | reverse complement strand
GTCTGTCCTTGGAACAGAAAATTTGCTTCGGATTCAGGAATTTTTGAATTCAGGCCGGTAAATAAGGAATTGGATATTAGTGAAGCTGAGATGATGGAACAGGATGAATTTTCAGAAAGGTTTGGTGAGAGTCCTTTAAAAAGGATAAAGTTAAAGGGACTGAAGAGAAATGCGGCTTTTCTAAGAAACAAAAATATCGTGTAATTAAGCCTTTGCTCTTGGAATAAGACCGTTTGTTTAATATCAGCAATACTGATTCAATAAATATTTTTAATTTAGTATCACAAATATTTAAGTGAAATACCTTTGGAAAAAATCATTGAGGTTAATAATCTCTCCAAGCAGTTTAAGGATGTAAAGGCTGTAAATAATCTGGACCTTAATGTCTATAAGGGAGATGTTTTTGGTTTTCTGGGACCGAACGGCGCAGGAAAAAGTACTACCATAAGAATGCTACTGTCTTTGATAAATCCGGATGAAGGATCGATCAGTATTTTCGGCAAATCCCTGAAGGAAAACCGGAAAGAAATATTAAGAAGAACAGGTGCAATAGTTGAGAAGCCCGATTTTTACGGATATCTGTCGGCATATAAGAATCTCGAAATTCTTGGCAGATTATCGGGCACCGGTGTAACCAGAAGCAGAATTATGGAAATGCTGGAACTGGTGGGCCTGCATAAAAGGTACAAAAGTAAGGTAAAAACATTTTCCCACGGCATGAAGCAAAGGCTTGGTATCGCTCAGGCGCTTCTGCATGATCCTGAACTGGTTATACTTGATGAACCCACCACCGGGCTGGATCCTCAGGGCATGAAGGAAATAAGGGATCTTATCCTTTATCTAAGCAGGGAAAAAAAGAAAACGATATTTCTGTCTTCCCATATATTGCACGAAGTTGAAATAGTAGCAGCAAGGATGATAATAATTAATAAGGGTTCTGCACAGGTGGAGGGAAATGTAAGCGATCTGCTTAACGCCAATAATCTTAAGGTTACCATTGAGGTTAATGATGTTGCAAGGACCAGGGTACTTCTTAATGAGAGTTCATGGTCCGGTAAGGTTGATACTTTCACTGAGTCAGGCGTAATTATAAACCTTCATCCTGAAGAAACGGCACCGCTCAACAGGTACCTGAATGAGAATGGAATAGATGTTAGTGCTTTAATTCCGGCAAGATCTCTCGAAGAATTTTTTCTGAGTATAACGGAGAAAGAATCCAGATGATAACCTTAGTCAGAATAGAACTTTTTAAGATATTTAAAAAGTGGAGGACATATATCGGATTCATTGCCATTGGACTTCTTGTTCCGCTTATACAAATTGCATTTATGTTGGAAGGTGATCGGTCGATTAATTTCATGACCAGGAATCTCCAGCAGTCCTTTCTTTTTGTCGGAAACCTGCTGAATGGATATTTTATTTCATATTTTATTTTAGGCAGCCTGGCAATACATATACCGTTTCTGGTTACGCTGGTGGCCGGAGATCTTCTTGCCGGGGAAGCCACAGCAGGCACTTATAGAATCCTCATTACCCGGCCCGTTTCGCGTTTTGAGCTTGCAACATCAAAGCTAATTGCGGGAATGATTTATACTGTTATGTTGATTCTGTGGCTTGCACTTATAAGCCTGGGACTTGGTTTGTCATTATTCGGAACCGGCGAGCTGATCGTTTTAGGCGGAGGACAGATAATAATCTTTCCCCAGAATGATATATGGTGGCGGTTTCTGCTTGCTTACTTGTATGCAGCATTAAGCATGGGAGTGGTGGCCACGCTGGCTTATTTCTTCTCATCGCTTGTGGAAAATGCCATTGGACCAATAATTACAACAATGGCGATAATAATTGTATTTTTCATTATAACTGCCATACAGATCGATATTTTTGATGCCCTTGAACCGTACCTGTTTACAAGCTATATAATGCAGTGGAGGTTATTTTTCGGTGATCCCCTGGAGACAGGAGAAATATTGAAATCTGTCGGTATACTGGTTCTGCACATAGTGGTGCTCTATTCATTTACTCTCCTGATATTCAGGAGAAAGGATATATTGTCGTGACGAAACTTATTCATTCTGCCTTAGTTAAAATAATTTATACAGAGTAATAAAATGAAATTTGTTTTTGCATTAGTTTTTTTATTTGTCTTTGCAGCCTTCGCCCAGATGAATGATCCCGATAAAATAATTGCTGAAGTGGTTAATGAATTTAATAAGGTACAGGATTATTCTGTAGATGTAAGGATAAAGCTTGATGTCTCGTTCATTAAAGCTCCTGATACCGAGGCGAAAATTTACTTTAAGCAGCCGGATAAAGTTAACTTTGTCTCAGAGAAATTTGCAATGGTTCCAAAAGAAGGTCTCGATTTCTCGCCGGTAGGTTTACTGAAGAAAAACTACACCTCAATTTATGTGAAAGAGGAGGTTTTGAACGGAATAATGCATTCTGTCATTAAAATTATACCACTGGAAGACAGGGGGGATGTAATATTGTCCACGTTATGGATCGACAACAGCAGAAAAGTAATATCAAAGGTAGAATCCTCAACAAAAACCAGCGGTACTTTTTTGATGGAACTTATTTATGACAGGAATTTTAAGTATCCTCTTCCCTCAAAGATGATATTTACATTTAAATTTAAAGATGGTATGAGGGGACGGAGAAACATCGATCCGGATGAGAGTTCAAAAAAGGAAAAAGAAGAGGAAGTTACTGGGAAAGTATACCTGAATTACAGCAATTATCAGGTTAATAAAGGTATTGATGACAGCATGTTTGAGAAAAAGACAAAGTGATTAAACTAATTCTCAAAAGTTCTTTAAGATCATAACCGGGTTGTATATTTTATAATTTCCGCTTTTTCAATAGTAATAAGACCTCCGCAGTCAGCTTCTTCAAAAAAATTATAAAGAACCGGCAGCAACTCCTTTATTTTTTTGCCTCAGCAGCGCATTGACTAAATTCTTCTGAGTGCTGTTATGAGTATCGTTTAAATATCACGCTCGTATTATGCCCGCCGAAGCCGAAAGCATTGCTTAAGGAAATATTCACCTCTGTTTTAACCGCCTTGTTAAAAGTATAATTGAGATCGCATTCAGGATCCGGATTAGCAAAGTTTATGGTAGGCGGTATTACATTATCCCGTATAGCCAGAATAGAAGCTATTGCTTCTACTGCACCCGCCGCACCGAGCAGATGGCCGGTCATACTTTTTGTGGATGATATATTCATCCGGTAAGCGTGCTCGCCGAAGATCTTCTTTATTGCTTTAGTTTCAGAAATGTCTCCGAGCGGAGTGGATGTCCCGTGCATGTTTATGTAATCCACATTTTCCCTGCTTATCCCTGAATTATCCAGAGCCATATTCATTGCCAGCAGCGCACCTGTGCCATCGGGGTGGGGAGCGGTAATATGATATGCATCTGCAGAGAGACCGGCGCTTATAATTTCAGCATATATCTTGGTTCCCCGGTTAAGTGCATGTCCAAGTTCTTCCAGTATTAGAGCGCCTCCGCCTTCACCCATCACAAAACCATCCCTTGTCAAATCAAAAGGTCTGCTGGCTGTTTCAGGCGAATCGTTCCTGGTTGATAATGCTTTTGCAGAGTTAAAACCTCCGATACCAAGTTCATTTATCGGTGCCTCACTTCCTCCCGTAACAATCACATCTGCCAGGCCGTTTTTAATAAGCAAAAATGCGTCGATCATATTATTATTGGCGGTAGCACAGGCAGAAACAACGCAGTAATTCGGACCTCTGAAACCAAAATGGATTGAAATATATCCTGCAGCAATATCCGGAATCAGCATTGGAATGAAGAAAGGGGATACCCTTGAAGGGCCATGGGAATAGTTAACTACAGACTGCTGGTAAAATGTCTGTATTCCTCCGATTCCGCTTCCGAAAATTACGCCTGTTCTTCCGCGTTCGGATTCAGTCATTTCAGAATAATTTATACCGCTGTCCCTTATAGCTTCTGCAGCGGCAGCGAAAGCATACTGGGCATATGGATCCATCCTCCGGGCAGTTTTTTTATCCATGAAATTACCCGGCTCAAATCCTTTAAGCTGTGCGGCGAATTTTGTTTCAAGTTTTGATGTATCGAAGCCTGTAATGGCAGATGTACCGCTTACGCCGCTGACAAGATTCTTCCAGAATTCATCGACCGATAAACCAAGTGGGGTTACCGCTCCCAGTCCGGTAACTACAACACGCCTGTTTAAATTCATTATTTCCTCAAATTCCTGATATAAGTGAGGTCAAAGATACTGAATTCAGATGAAATGGTTCAATATCTGCGATACACTGTGGAAAGAGTTATTTTTTACCGGCAAGAGATTTAATCTTATCCTCGGTAAGGCGGAATATCCTCCATTCATCCATCTGTTCGGCACCCAGCTTTTTGTAAAAATTTATTGCCGGTTCATTCCAGTCAAGTACAGACCATTCCACCCTTCCGCATTTTCGTTCTTCGGCAATTTTAATAAGTTCGAGCAGCAGCGCTTTACCGATTCCATTGCCCCTGAATTTGGGTCGCACATAGATATCTTCAAGGTAAATTCCGGGCTTACCGACAAAAGTGGAAAAATTGTGAAAGAATAATGCCTGTCCGGCTGTTTCGTTTTCATATTCGGCTATCAATACTTCAGCATATTTTTTATCAAACAGGTATTCCCCCAGGGTCTGTTCATCAGCTTTTACCTGGTCGATAAGTTTTTCGTAGACTGCGAGCTCCCTGGTAAGCTGAAGAATTATGGCAATATCCTTTCTTTCCGCTTTCCTGATTACAAGGTTTTTCATCGTTTGCTTTTTCCTTTTGAGAGATTGTCGATTTTTATGGCGGCAACTCCAAACAGGCATCCTGCAGCAGCCCCAATAAGTGCGCCGGCAAGAACGTCAGAGGGATAATGGAGGCCCAGGTATATCCTCGATACTGCAACAAACAGGGCGGTTATCAAAAAAATCCACTTCAGCTTAGGGTAAAGGGACATCAGAAAAACTGCTGCAGCAAAGTTATTAACAGCATGATTTGAAGGAAACGAGTATGTGCCGGAACAGCCTAACGGAGCAATTACATCGGGCAGCACATTACAGGGACGTACTCTCTGCACCAGCTCTTTTATAATTTTGTGGCTTAGCTGATCCGTACAGATAATCAGTATAATTAATCCGATTACTGCAATCCTACCGGTTCTTCCTCCCTTTACTAAAGCAAGTACCAGCAGTATTACATAAGCTATGTACCAGTTGTTCACATTTGTTATAATTGAAAAAAACCGGTCCAGGAACTGCGCCGACAGAGTGTGGTTAAAAAAATAAAAAACCGTCAGATCGATCGAATAAAGAAAATCTACCATAAAAACCGTAATATTTGATTATTGAAATCTATCTAACTTCATATAAAAACAAAAGGTTCATTTTGAAAAAAAATTTCTTACATTTGCGTGATAGATTTTGAACAGGTGTATTCGTGAATATTACCAGTACCACTATTGCTGATTATATAATCGGCGATAAAACCCCCGATTCCAGGGAGCGATACCTTCAGCTAAGGGAGGAATCGAAAGATGTAATAATCCTTTCTCTTAAGATTCTGGCGCTGCTGATCGCTGTCTCCGGAATATTTGCAATGATATTCGAAGCAAAATATTTCTCCGGCTACACACTCCAGGTTTATATTACCAGATTATCAGCTACAGTAATTGCCTTTACGGTGCTGGTGCTGCTGAACAGTAAATATGGATTTAAGTATGCCATCGAACTGGTTCATATCCTGATGCTGACTATTATCCTCTCCACCGGTTATATGATCTACCTGCTGCCCTCTACACTTGTAATAAATTCACATCTGCTTGGACTTATAATTTTTACCTCTTCACTTTTTCTCAGCTGGGAAGTTAAACAGCAGATCATAATTGTAATTTATTATAACCTTGTTTTCGGAACTGCACTTATACTTAACAGGGCTAAAGGGGATTATAATCCTGATCTGCTGGAAATGCTTATCTTTATCATATTTCTTAGTGTTGTTTCCATACTGGTGAGCGCAATGAACTTCAGACTGAGAATGCAGATCTCGGAAAAATCCCTGAGGATCCAGCTGTCTGAAAAAAAGTTCAAATCAATATTCGATAATTCCGCTGAAGGCATTTTCCAGTCTACAATCGAAGGACACTTCCTGACCGTAAATGATGCACTTGTAAAAATTCTGGGATATAAAAGCAAAGAGGAGCTGCTGAAATCTGATATCTCAAAAGATATTTATTTCAGCCTTGAGGACAGGCATAAACTTACTGCAAGACTTAAAAGCGACGGCGAGGTCAAAAACTACAGACTGAACCTTAAAAGAAAAGACGGTTCAAAGGTCGTTGTAAGACTAAACGACAGAATTGTCCATGATGAGGATAAAAGCAGGGTGTATTATGAAGGCAATATGCAGGATATTTCCGAACAGGTAATTGCCGATGAAAAGCGAAAACAGGCTGAAGCCCTGCTCCGCAAGGAAAAAGAAAAATCGGACAAGCTTGCCAGGGAAGCACTCCAATCAAATATTGTAAAGGGACAGTTCCTTGCNNATGAACGGGATTATCGGCTACCTCTCATTAATTGAAAAGGAAGCCTATGAAGATTCCGATGAGATGAAACAGTTTGCTGTAAGCGCAAAAGACTCTGCCGATGCACTGATGGATATTATTAATAATATCCTGGACCTGTCGAAAATTGAATCGGGAAAAATGGAACTTATGGAGGCACCGTTCAGCCTGGTGAAAGTTATCGACGATGCCGTATCAATTGTTTCATCCAAAGCTGCCGAAAAGGGACTCTGCATTAAAATAAATCTGAGTGCCGGAACACCAAACAGCCTTACAGGAGATGAGGCCAGGCTGCGCCAGATATTTGTTAACCTGCTCAGCAATGCAATAAAATTTACTGAAGAAGGGGTTGTGGCCATAAATGCATCATCTCCGTATGCGGGGGGCAATTCTGCCGTGATTA
Source organism: Ignavibacteriales bacterium UBA6490 (assembly GCA_002435365.1). Classification (GTDB taxonomy): domain Bacteria; phylum Bacteroidota; class Ignavibacteria; order Ignavibacteriales; family Ignavibacteriaceae; genus UBA6490. The sequence goes on along the minus strand of DJMM01000043.1, from coordinate 10,722 downwards.
ATTTTGAAGTTAGCGATACCGGAGTCGGCATTGCACCGGATAAAATAGACTCATTGTTTCAGCCTTTTTCACAAATTGATTCGTCACCGACTAGAAGATTTGGAGGATCGGGACTGGGGCTGGCAATATGCAAGGAGTTCGTTGCCATGATGGGCGGAGTTATAAGGGCAGACAGCATTTTAGGCAAAGGAACAAGCTTCTTTTTCGAAGTGAGATTCAAAATCCATGAATCTGATCCGGATAAACAGCAGGTAAACAAGGTAATTGATTTTAAAAATGTACGCAAGAACATATCCCGGAAACCTGAAGTTGAAAAAAAACAGTCCGGTGGAATAAAAGTGCTTCTAGCTGAAGATAATCTTGTCAATCAGAAGCTGGCTGCAAAAATGCTTTATGATGCAGGCTTTGAAGTAGATGTTTCCTCTTCCGGAAAAGAAGCTCTGCAGAAACTGGTAAACAGAAGTTATGATATTATCCTGATGGATATACAGATGCCTGATATGGATGGCTTTATGGTCACTTCGGAAATAAGAAATTCCGGAGCCGGTTACAGGAATATACCGATAATCGCAATTACCGCACACGGTATGCCCGGATATAAGGAAAAATGCATAAATGCCGGGATGAATGACTATATATCTAAACCGGTAACTGCGGAAGTACTTGTCGGAAAAATAAACTCAGTTTTGAAGATTAAACAGGTTCCTGAAAAGAACATTAAATCCGAACGGGACAATTCGGATATTTTGTTTGACTTTGAACATCTGCAAAAGGTAAGCCTCGGCGAAGCCGCCTTCAGAAAAGACCTTTTAAATACTTTTATCGAAGATGCCTCTACCAGAATAAAAAAACTTGAATCGTATATTGAAGGCTTTGAATATAATATGATGGTGAAGGAAGCACATACTATTAAAGGCGCAGGGAATTCGGTCGGTGCGGTTAAACTGGCATCGCTTGCTTTGGCTGTGGAAATTTCGGCAAAAGCAAACGATATTGAGAATGCCAGAACCCATTTCCGCAATATGGTTAAAATTATGGATGATACCTGCAGCGTACTTAAGGATTACGGATTCATTTAGTTTAGTACGGGGAATTTATTTTTGAGGGGAGATCATCCTGCAGGTTCTGAAAACTCCTGGCCCCCTCTGCCGTCTATTTTTATAGCCGTGATAACCGGGAAAACAAGATTGCTAAAAATACTTGACTTTACACAACGGTTTGATAAGGTTAAATTAGTAAATTGAATTCCTTAATAATTAAAGGCTCAGCTAATTGAAAATTCTTGTATGTAATGATGATGGTATTGATGCTCCTGGCATCTATGCACTGGTGCTTGCTCTTAAAGAAATTGCAGAGGTAACCGTGGTTGCTCCTATTACCGAACAAAGCGCTGTCGGTCATGGAATAACAATGCAGATACCGCTGAGGGTGCTTAAATTTAACAAGAATAACGAATTCTTCGGATATGCCGTTAACGGAACACCGGCCGATTGTGTAAAGATAGGGATCAGAAACCTTATGTCGGAACCGCCCGATCTTGTTATTTCGGGAATTAACCATGGTTCGAATACTGCGATAAACATTATTTATTCGGGAACAGTTTCAGCGGCCCGGGAAGCTGCAATTATGGATGTACCTGCAATTGCCATTTCGGTAACAAACCACTCCGCTAAAAATTTCCAGTATGCAGGAAAAATTGCCAGACACCTTGCTTTGAAACTGTTCAAAAAAAATATTCCCCCGGGAACACTGCTGAATGTTAACGTTCCCGATCTTCCTGAAAATGAAATAAATGGAATAAGACTTACAAAACAGGGTAAATCAAAGTGGGATGATATTTATGAACAGCGTACCGACCCTTACGGCAGGGAATATTACTGGCTTACCGGAAGTCTTCTTGAGGTTGATACTGATCTTGACACCGATCAGGCATCGGTAAGAAAAAATTATGTATCAGTTACCCCCATTCACTTTGATCTTACTGATTACGAGACTTATGAAAATATGAAAAACTGGGAACTGGAAAACCTGTTAAATGAAAAAAGTAAATATCCATCAGATTGATGCGTTCACGGATAAGCCTTTCGGCGGAAATCCTGCTGCGGTCGTCTTAAGCAGCAGCCTTTCTGATAAGGAAATGGGACTGATTGCTAAAGAAATGAATTTGTCCGAAACGGCTTTTCTCAGCAGCTCTGATTCTGCAGATTACAAGTTAAGATGGTTTACACCTGCAATGGAAGTTGACCTGTGCGGTCATGCGACCATTGCTTCAATTCATTTTCTTAATGAAGCCCGGAAAATAAAGGAAGATTCACCCCTTACTTTCGAAACCCGATCAGGTATTTTAAATTGCTTTACAAGGAACAACCGGCACTATATGCAGATTCCCCGGATAGGAATGAAACGCTATAATGATGATCCTGAAAAACTGCTTCAGATACTGGGATTAAAGCAAGAAGATGCGGATAAGGATTTTATGCTGCTCGACAACGGGTATCTCTATGTACCTGTTAAAAAAATTGATGTGCTTGGAAAAATCAAGCCGGATTTTAAAGCTTTGAGAAATCTTTCGGATATTTCACCGGTATTGGCAGTAACAGTGTATTCGATGGAAACATTAGAAGAAATTTCCTCCGCACATCTCAGGTTCTTTGCACCTTATTATGGAATTGATGAAGATCCTGTAACCGGATCGGCAAACGGACCATTGTTAAATGTTCTTTCCGAAACGGGCAGACTGATTTATAATAAAGGTCAGGAGCTTTTTTTCGAGCAGGGTGATTTTATCGGAAGACCGGGCAGAATTATGGTAACGGTAATAAACGATGATATTTATATTGCAGGAAATGCTTACACTGTGCTTACCGGAGAACTTACAATCTGATGTTTGGAATTGAAAAACTTGATCTTACTTTTTCCTTCAGCCCTGTGCTGTTTTTTGCAGGGATATTGTTATTGACAGGTTATTCGGTTTATGCATATTTATATACTGTACCTGCAGTAACCAGGATCAAAAAAATACTTCTTCTTTTTCTCCGCTCGGCAGCACTGCTTCTACTGCTGTTCATAATTTTTGAGCCGGTCCTTACAATTGAAAAAAGAGTCTCCTTTCACCCGGTCAACCTGATCTTTATTGATAACTCCAGGTCCATCAGCATAAAGGACGGTACTTCAAGAGAGGATGATGTAAGATCATTTCTCAGCGGATTAAAAAATAATAATCTGTCTGAAAGTTCATCAATATATACTTTCAGCAGTACTGTGAATAAAACATCCGTTGATTCCCTGGATCTCACGTTCTCCGGCGGAAGCACCAATATATCCGAGATATTCAACGCGGTAGAAAAGAGCAGCGAGAATATTTCTTCCGTTACAATAGTGGGGGACGGTGTTATCACTGAAGGACAAAATCCTGTTTATAAAGCGGCGAAACTAAATATTCCTGTTTTTACTCTCGGCATCGGTGATTCTGCACGTAAAAAAGATCTGCTTGTAAAAGATGTTTCCTATAACGAATATGTCTATTCCGGAGTGAAAACAGTTATCTCCGCTGCACTCCTGCATAACGGTTTCAAAAACCAGCCTGTTGCGGTTACCCTGAGCGAAAATGGCAGGATAACGGGAACAAAGAATATTATTTTATCGCAGGACGGACTGCAGAATGTGGAATTCGAATATACTCCGCTGAACCCGGGCGAGAAAAAGATCTCCCTGACCGTGGCGGGGCTCAAGGGGGAACAATCATATGATAATAATAAAAAAGTTTTTTTTCTGAATGTCCTCAGCAGCAAAATAAAGGTCCTTCTGCTTGCTGGTGCCCCTTCAGCAGATGTTTCCTTTGTTAAAAATTCCCTGTCCAGGGATGAAAACATCAGTTTAAGCTCAATCGTTCAGACTGCACCCGGAAAATATTCTGAAAATCTGAATATAAATAAAGCGGTGGACAGCGCACAGATCTTTTTCTTTATCGGATTTCCCTCTGCGGGTACGGACAATACTTTGTGGGATAAACTCTCCGGCAAAATCCTCCGCGAAAAGAAACCGTTTTTTTTACTTATATCCGACGGCACTGATTTTAATAAGCTTGGTAAAATCCGGAACGAACTCCCGTTTGTTATAAATGAAATAAGCAGCGGATTTACCGAGGTTCTGCCGGATATCGATTTATCAGCAACAGGAAATCCCTTACTGCAGAGCGGAGGCGAAAATACAGCAGCAGACTGGAATAACCTGCCCCCGGTTTTTATGAATAACACCGGGTTCTCTGCAAAACCGGAATCAGAAATCCTGGTATACATTAAGATCAGAAATATACCCGTTAAAAAACCGCTTATTCTCACCCGCAGACTGGGAAGCAGCAAATCCGCCGCGGTTCTTGCAAAAAATATCTGGCGCTGGAAACTGCAGACTGCAGTTAAGGGCTCCCGGCTCTTCGACAATTTTCTTATGAATAGTCTGAAATGGCTGAATGTAATTGATGATCAGAAACATGTAATTATAAGAACTTCAAAAAAATTATATTCACAAGGCGAGGAGGTTCTATTTACAGCCCAGGTTTATGATGCATCTTTTAATCCGGTGCCGGATGCAAAGCTGGTTGTCGATATCAGTACAGGGGATCTGAAAACCAGTATCGGGCTTAATCCTTCCGGAAACGGAATTTATGAAGGATCGTTTGAAAGCAGCAGGACAGGGGATTATCTCTTTTCCGGCGATGCAGCTTTGAATGGTAAAAAAATCGGATCGGATAAAGGTTCATTCAACATAGGGGAGATCGATATTGAGATGATGAATCCCAGAATGGATTTTGAATTTCTTTCCCTGCTATCCAATGAGACAAAAGGTAATTTCTTTCTGCCCGAAAACCAGAACCGGCTGTTTGATAAGCTCAGGCAAAGAATAGAAAGAACTGCCGATAATAAAATTATATCAAGCGAGTTTTCACTCTGGTCGAACGAATGGCTTCTGGTTCTTGCAATAATGTTTTTTGCTGCCGAATGGTTCATACGCAAACAGTCCGGAATGCTGTAAAATGTTTTTCACTTCCTTATTTGATTTTTTCCTGCCGAGGTTGTGTTTTTCATGCACTCAAAAACTGAATCCTTACGAAAATCATGTATGTGCTCTCTGCCTTGCTGAATTCAGCACTGCCGGCAAAACAAGAATAGACAGGGAATATGAAAGAAAATTCCGGAAAGCCGGACTGGTTGAGGATTTTCAATCTTTGTATGTTTTCGAAAAAGGGAAGGGAATACAGACTCTTATCCATTCTCTGAAATACGGCGGAAAATTCAGGGCTGGTATTTTCCTGGGAGAAAAAACCGGGCAGCTCATCCAGCAAAATTGCATGGATTGGAAAATTGACCTGATCGTTCCCGTTCCCCTGCATAAATTAAAGAAACTAGGCAGGGGGTATAATCAAAGCTTTTATATAGCAAAAGGGTTAAGCAGAATTTTGAAAAAACCGGTGGATGAAAGCATCCTTATCAGAAAAAAAAATACATTATCCCAGACAAATATGGATCTCGCCGAACGGGAGAAAAATATAAGAAATGCTTTCAGCATTAAAAATTCTGCAATTGCTGCCGGAAAAAACATTCTCCTGGTTGATGATGTTATAACTACCGGGGCAACTATTAATGAATGTGCCCGCGTACTTAAATACGCCGGGGCAAACAGGGTTTATGCGGTTTCCGCAGCGATTGCAGATCTTAGTGATGATCAGGAAATTTCACCTCTGTCCATCCAATCTCTGGAGCAGAGATTACCAGTGTAAGCTGCCCAAACAGACTTTTTTGAATAGTGATGGGCTTAAAATTATACAAAAAATTCATTTTAGTTTGAAATTGTGCAGAATAACCGGTTCTTTTGCTGTTTAAAGCGCAATCTGATCCGTAACTGCCAGGGCATTTATGCGATTAGTTCCGGTTCAGATACGGGAGAGAGACGGGGTTGTACCCTGTCAGTTGCACAATCAAAGGAAAATTGGAAGCAATAGTGCTTCCTGTGATTTTGCATGGGCTTAATTCTTTAAATTATTGTTGTTTTTTAAGATATTTACAGGTATGGTTGGAACTCATTCAAACAATTTTTATGCTGTAAACAGGGCTTTTCTGGCCGGGATCATTTTGAACTCGGTATACATAATTATTGAGTTCATTTTTGGGCTGATTTCCAACTCTATGGCGCTGATTGCCGATGCCGGTCATAATACCATTGATGTACTGGGGTTGGTGCTTGCCTGGTGGGCGGCAAAACTGGCACAAAGTCTTACCACAGAAAAGAGGACCTACGGTCTCCGCAAATCCACAATTCTTGCCGCACTTTTCAATGCAGTTCTTCTGATGATAGCGGTTGGGGCAATAACCATTGAAGCGATAAGAAAATTCATAAATCCTGAGCCGGTTGAAGGAAATACAATCATTCTTATTGCATCNNAACATTAAAGGAGCCTTTCTGCATATGGCTGCAGATGCCGGAGTTTCACTGGGTGTGGTTGCAGGCGGATTTGCAATTAATATGACCGGCTGGCTCTGGATTGATCCTGCGGTTAGTTTGATAATTGTAGCAGTTATTACAATAGGCACCTGGGGATTATTGAAAGAGGCATTTAATTTATCAATGGATGCGGTTCCTTCAGACATAAATCCGGCGGAGGTGCGGGAGTACCTTGAAAATATTCCGGGAGTTAAAAAAATACATGATCTTCATATCTGGGCGATGAGTGCAACAGAACCGGCTCTAACGGTTCATCTTGTAAAAGAGGATGCAAACGTAAATAACCATTTTCTCAGAGATATCTGCAAAGATCTGAATGAAAAATTCGGGATAGGACACACAACAATTCAGATTGAAGAAGAAGATGGTTTGCATTCATGCACACATAAATCGGTGTAGGCACGGGTCATCAATGGTCATATGTACCCAATAATCCCTTTTTTCAGGTCCAGGTAAATAAAACTGTGTTTTAAAATCTTTTCAAAATGATGTGTCAGCAGGAGGAAAAAGTTCATCCTGGAAATCCTGCTAATCCGTCAGCTGACGGATCACTCAGCCACCGGGTTACTGTGGATCGTGGTTCAGACAATAGCAATANNAGACAACGGACAGGTCGCATCTCAAGGAAATGCTTATCGATAATCCATTGTGCGACGCTGTCCCTACAAACTTATTCTCCTGCCTGGATCCTGTATATGTATATTCCGCTGGAAATGCGGCAGCTGCCAGATGAACCGTCAAAATCAGCGGAATATTCTCCTTCTTTCTGAATTTTATCAACCAGCGTTGTTACTCTGCTTCCGTAAATATCAAAGACTTCCAGTTTTACATTACCTGCTTTTCTGATACTGTAATTTATTCTGGTTTTGGGATTGAAGGGGTTGGGATAATTGGATGATAATGAATAATTATAGTTTGACGGCTCTGATAAATCCTTCAATATTATCAGTCCCGTTGTACTTACCGTATTAGTCGAATCATATCCGGAAGGATCTAACATAGCTTTAAGATAATATTGCAGAGAAATACCATCCGGAGTTATGCCATAGTCCATATCCCAATATTCATATGTCGATGGGGGAAGAAGATTTGGATTAATTTTTATAAATGCACCGCCTCCTGCTTTTCTATAAACATTATATCCCAGAATTTCACCCTCATAGGGACCCCAGGCAAGTCTTGGAATACCTCCATCATTTGTCAAAAATAATGCATGCGCCCAATCGATATATCCAGCAAAAGGAACTGAATTAGAAAATGCTGAAGATTGATTTGAAGCATTTACAGCTTTTATTTTATAGAACATATCACCAGGGGTTAAATCAAAAGTATAAGAATAATCGATAAACTGAAAAACTGAGCTGGTTGTTGTCCCTATCCAAAGAACTGTCCCATCTGGAAGGGTTCGGTATACATTGTACTTTATAATTGTACCCAATTCAGATCCTGGATACTTACTCCAAATAAGCAAAGGATTATTACTTGTATGATCCTCGAATAGGCAATTCTGCCAAAAATTTGGGAAATAAGAAGTTAATGGTTCATTCCTGTTAAACATTGTCCAGGTATTAATTAATTCACCATTAGCTATTTGAATCCAATTAGTCTCACCTGCTAATTTCCAGAAGAAGTTACCATTACTTGCATAATCGAAAAGTATTTGAAAGTCTTTACTAGAATAAGGACCACATAAATTACTCCAATAACAATTATCCAGAAAATTTAAATAAAAATATTTTTCCGATAAACTACATGTGACCTTGTATACTGTATAACCAAAATTATCTTCTTGACACACATTATAGAGGTCTTCTGAACATGCCGTAAAACCTCTATCCAGACTTTCCGGATCATTTCTTATGACAATAGTCCTTGGATTTGGATCACAAGAGGTACAGAAAAACCAGTCAGTGTGATCATTCAATGCATGACAATATACGCTTCCAAAATAAAACTTATTGAATGTAAATGTGACGGGTAATAAAGCTGAGGGTACATTATCAACTGCAGTCCATATTTCGGGTCGACATAGATCACCTTTCTGTGAATATGTACACACCGAAAATAGAAACAGGAGAATTATTAATTTGAGTTTCATTTTAGCTTTTTATTAATTTAATTTGAAGATATATTTATCACGAAATGTCGGGACAATAATTCCATTAAAGGTAATTGCCGGACTATAGAACAAGGTATTTCCATTTTGCATGATAGAATTCCATAGCAATCTACCCGAATCATCATAACACATACCTATAGGTTTGCCATTAATCATCTGAAAAAGGAATATATTTCCATCCTTATCTATTACAATGGGAACTGCACTGTGCGATACTCCTGGTAATGACTTCTTCCATCTTAATTTTCCTCCATAATCAATTGAGTAAAGAGATGAAAAATTAAAGTATATATTGCCTTTTCGATCAATTGCAATATCACCTGCATCATTTTCCTCAGATTTATAGAACCACCTGGCAGTACCATCTTCATTGACCGAATATATCGTAATATATCCCAGAGAGTCCAACGCTGCAAAGTAAATATTTCCTTCTGAGTCCACGGTCGGATTATTTCTGATTTTGCCCATTATTTTCCATTTGATTCTGACATCTGTCAGATCAATTGCAGCCAGGAAATGACCAGGCGTTCCCACTATATAAAGTGTTCTTGAATCAGGAGACAAGGCTAGGCTGGAAGATTCTCCATATGTAGATTCAATATTTATTTGCCATATTATATTTCCTTTTTCTGATACGGCATAAATTTTTCCACCTGCTTCGGAGCTATATATATAGAGTGTTCCATCTTTGCCAATGGTATTACCTGTACATAAAGTAAATATACTATCAATAATCCATTTTAAAGTTCCATCACTATTAATTGCATAAAATTTAGCTTCATCCTGAGAAGCTGTATAAATTGTTCCGTTTACTCCAATAATTGGGGCTTGAGGATATGAAGTATAATTACTTTGAAATGGAAAAAACCATTTTAAATATCCATTTTGATTTACTGCATATAAACCTGAAGAAATTCCGGAAGAATTAATAAAGTAAATTGCAGAATCAGATCCTACCGTTATTCCTGACTTATTAAAGATGGTATCAATAGACCATTCCAGATTTCCGGAAATTGCACCTTTGTATCTGCTTCTTCCAGTATTCTGAGGATCGCATCTGTACATCGGCCAGGGGCTATCAGCAAGTGAAGGCCACGGGATATCTTTCTGGTATCCGGGCGGATTTTCTTCGGGAGGATTGGTTATTTTATCATTGCATCCTGCAAAAAATAATGTATACCCCATAAACAAAAATAAAAGCAGAACAAAGAAAATTTTTTTTTCCATAGGTCATCTCATAAAAGAATAATAACCTCTAAATTTATTAAAAAATGTATGCTATTCCGGAATGAAAATCAAGAATTTATGGTCTATAATTTGAGAACAATTGAATGACTATGAATGNNCCTGATTATAAAATTCTCTTAAATCGTTACAGAATTTTCAAGAGTCTTAATAAGAGAAGGTGGAAAATTTGGGGATTTACACAGTTGACATACAATTGTTGGATACTTCAATACATCATCACCTCTAAATCTTAATACTTACGCACGTCAGCACCTCAACACCTCTGCAACTTTATAAGATACTTAGACTCTATTTTTACTTTCCTCCCAATATTTATCCATCTCCTGCAAGTTTGATTGTGTTATGTTTTTTCCGTTCTCTTCAAGTTTCTTTTCAATGTAGTTGAACCTGCGTTTGAATTTATCGTTTGTTTTTCTTAATGAATCTTCAGGATTTATACCAATGAAACGTGCATAATTCACAATTGCAAAGAGAAGATCGCCGAACTCATTCTCAATTTCCTCAAAGTTGCTTTTATCCTTTGCTACTTCAAGTTCGTGGAGTTCCTCTTGAACTTTTCTTAGTACATCATGTTTATTATCCCAGTCGAATCCCACTTTTGATGCTTTTTCCTGTAAACGGTATGCTCTTATAAGGGCAGGCAGGTGTTTTGGAATTCCTTCCAGCAGGGATTTTCTTCCTTCGCTGAGTTTTATATGTTCCCAGTTTCTGGTTACTTCGGCAGCTCCGGAAACTGCTCTTTCCCCAAAAACATGAGGATGTCTTCTTATCAGTTTTTCGGATATGGAATTTATCACATCATCAATATTGAATCTGTCATCCTGCTCGGCTATTTCGGTATGAAAAACCACGTGGAG
>DJMM01000106.1 GCA_002435365.1 Ignavibacteriales bacterium UBA6490 | reverse complement strand
CAGGCATCTGCCGGACTTTCAATTAAAGCTGAATATTACAGCAGTGCCGAAACAATGAATGTATGGGGCTTGCTCAAAGGATCCGATCCGGTTTTAAAAAATGAATATATTATAATCGGTGCTCATCTGGATCATGTTGGTAAACAGGGTGATGTAATATTTCCCGGTGCCAATGATAATGCCTCAGGTTCTGCAGCAGTTCTGGAGATTGCAAAAACGTTTGCGGTAAACAAGCTGTATCCAAAACGCTCCATTATTTTTGTTCTTTTCGCAAGCGAAGAACAGGGATTGTATGGTGCACAGCATATGGCGGATAATCTTCCCGTTATGCCGGGGCAGGTTACTGCAATGCTCAACCTCGATTGCATAGCATTCGGCGACAGCATCCAGGTTGGCAATGGTAAAAGTGCACCGCAGTTATGGAAAATTGCAAGGGATATTGATGCAGGTAACGAAAACTATATGGTTGAAGCTACCTGGAGAGGGGGCGGTGCAGATGCCGGCCCGTTTCATGATAAAGGAATTCCTGCCATTTATTTCGCAAGCACTAACAGCTACAAATATATTCATACTATATACGATACGCCGGAATCCCTGAATTACGAGCTGATGAGAAAAATTACCCGGCTTGCTTTTCAAATCGCATCAGGGATAGCAGATGGAAACTATGTGCGCGAAGTCGTGAAATAATTATTAATTCTCAGACTCCGGGATATATTGATAATAAGGGCCATTCTGACCATATTTTTAAAAGCAGGAAAAATTTAATTTTATTTTTCTTTAGACCATATTGATTTTTGTTTAAATTATACAAATAAATAAAAGAAAATTCGGAAGAATCATGAAACGTTTAATTTTAATATTGATTTTATTAAGCACTGCGGTATTTGCCCAGCAGTCCAGCATAAGAATTGCCGGAGGAAACGGGGAAATTTATTTCGCACCTGTTTATTCACCTGACGGAAGTATGCTTGCCTTTACATCTGAAAATTATAAAGGTTTATGGGTANNATATAATTTTTCTGACCGCACCACCGCACAGATTACAGATGAGGCTGCAGCGGGGTTTGGATTCAGCTGGTCTCAGGATTCCAGGAGCATTCTAACCCGTGTGGCCCGGTTTGAAGATCTGAAAAGGTTCAATGCTGTGAAAATATTTGATGCTGCAACCGGAGAATCAAAGAATCTTTCCGGTTATAAAACTTTTATGCCGGTACTTCCGGGGTGGAGCAACGGAGACACCAGAGTATATACTTACACGAAAAAGCTCGAGGTTTACCCGACCGGAAAAACAGCAAAAGCCGGTGCTCTGCAAAAATCTGCTTTTGTTATGAACAATAAAGTTGCAGTTGGTGACGCAGCATCAGGAAATTTCAGGACTTTCGAACCATTTAAAGATGTTGATTATATAAACCTTAGTATGTCTCCCGACGGATCGAAAATAGTTTTCGAGATAATTGGCGGGAATATGTGGGTAATTAATGCTGATGGTACAGGCCTTACTGATCTGGGAAACGGTTACAGACCGAAATGGTCTTTTGACAGCAGATCCATTGTGTACATGCTTACCAAGGATGATGGTCATGGTATAACAGCCTCTGATATTTACATCGTCAATGCAGATGGAACCGGCAGAAAACAGGTTACCGACACCAGTGATAAGCTTGAGATGAATCCTTCTTTTTCCCCCGACGGGAAAAGTATAGTTTATGACGAAGGTTCTGATGGTTCGATCTATATTTTAATAATTGATTAGCCGGAGTTTCAAAATGAAGAATAAATATTTACTAATCATTATAGTTTTAATGTCCTTTCCCGCTTTTGCACAGGTAACCGGTTTATCCGGTTGGAGTATGTTTGCAGATCCGGGGCACAGCCAGAATGAAAATGTCGGGGCATACGGATATTCTGAAGCTCCAAAAGTTTTAAGAGTTGCCCTGAATTTACAGCAAATTCTTATGAGTGAAACCGATATTGATACAGCATATGTCTCAAGAACTAATGATAACCAGCTTGTTAGTCTATCACAGCGTACCGATCATGCCAACACCGTTGGCGCTGCCTGGTATCATTCAATCCATAGCGATGCACCCAGCACAAGCTCTAATTCCACACTGCTGCTATGGGGGCAGAACCAGAACGGAACTGAGAAGACCCCGAACGGCGGAAAAGCAATGAGCAGTATTATTACAGATATTCTTACAAGGGGATACAGGACAAATACCCGCGGTTCCTGGGGCGACTGCAGTTTCTACGGCACATGCTCTCCCGGTTCAGGTCCATATCTGGCAGTAAACAGGTTAACAACCATGCCCTCTGAATTAAGCGAGGCAGGCTTCCATACCAACCTTATTCAGAACATGATTAATATGAATGCTGACTGGAAAAGACTTGAGGCGAGAACTTTATACTGGTCTTTTCTAAAATATAAAAATATTGCAAGACCCTTTGTTGGGATAGTTGCTGGTCATGTTGCAGATATGGATAAAAATCTTTTTGTAAACGGGGCAGTGGTAAGCATTAACGGTCAGACTGATACAACAGACACTTATGAATCTGTATTTCATCTTTATAGCAGCGACCCCAACCAGCTAAGAAACGGGTTCTTTTATTTTGAGAATATTCCGGCAGGAACACATACGCTTACCATAAACGCATCGGGATTTGACAGTTATTCAACACAGGTCACAGTATCCGATACGTTCTTTACATTTGTTGATCCTAAAATAGTTTCAAACATTCCGCCGGTGATAACCTTTACATCGCCTGAACCGAACGACAGTCTTTACCCCGGGTACGATAATTTAATTATCCAGTTCAGCCGGCCGATGAATGTGGCATCTGTTGAGTCAAATTTAATAATTTCTCCGTCTGTAACAGGGACTTTCACATGGGTAGAGGATGATGCAAAGCTGGTTATTTCCACTGAAAATTTTCAGTTCAATACTCAATATTCAGTTACTGTGGGAGGTAATGCAAAGGATAAATTCGATCACCTGTTTGACGGTGACGGAAATGGTGTAGGCGGGGACAGTTATACGCTTATTTTCAAAACTAAAATCCTGGATATATATCCTCCGTTCGTTGCTCAGAATTTTCCGTCAGGTAATGAGAGCAATGTAAGTCTGCAGCCGGTGATTAATCTTGCATTTAACGAACTGCTTAGTACTCCTACGCTATCCAACAAGTTCAAACTCTTCAAAACATCCGACCAGTCGGTGGTAAACAGTCAGCTTAAGTATTATACTGTTAACAGCAGGGGAGTATTGAGCGGCTTTGTTAAAACAAAGCTGCTTCCGCTGACGAACTACACAGTACAGGTGCTGCCGGGTATTAAAGATGTTCAGGGCAATGAGATGACCACAAATTTCGAGTACACATTTACAACAGGCGACACTGTTTCAGGCGATGTATTTGTAATCGACAATTTCGAAGCCGGAATAAACGGCTGGCTGCAGCCTCAGCAAAGCCCCAGCACTTCAGGAATTATTTCAGAGGAAACTTCCGCATCCTGGGTTTCAAATATTTACTGTGCATTTTCTTCAGGTACTAAATCTATGAGACTTGGTTATGGCTGGGATACTACAGCATCCGGGTGGTTGATAAGGGAGTACTTCACCGGACCGAATGAGACTTTCAATGAAAATGCAACCTTAAGGGTATTTTTATTCGGTGATGGGCGAAATCATAAGTTCCGCTATTGTATTAATGATGAAGGTCCCCAGGGCCACGAAGTTAGTTTATGGTATAACGTAGACTGGTACGGATGGAAAGAAGTAAACTGGACTCCGTCAGTTGACGGACTTGGTCAGTGGATCGGCGACGGTGTTCTTCAAGGTAATTTAAGCCTGGACTCCTATCAATTCACCTATACCCCAGGGAATAAAAACCGGGGAGAATATTATGTCGATGATGCCACTCTGATAAAAAACACTGCCGTTTCTGTTGAAGAAGATCAGCAAATGAAACCTACGCAGTACACTCTCGATCAGAATTATCCAAATCCGTTTAATCCGGTTACCAATATCAGGTTTGGTCTGGTTAAAAGCGGCAATGTTAAACTGGAAGTATATAACCTGATAGGACAAAAAGTGGCTTCATTGGTGGACGGATTTATTAATTCGGGTTATCATACGGTTAGCTTTGATGCTTCAAATCTGCCAAGCGGTGTTTATATTTATAAAATTTCTACACAGGAATTTGTATCTACAAGGAAACTGGTGTTATTGAAGTAGAAGAAATTAAGTCAAAAAAAACCGGAGGCTTACTCTCCGGTTTTTTTATCTTATCAACATCCTTCTTTTTTCTTTTTCTTTGTGGTTTTGACAGGAATATTACCTGCGGGCATTTCTATTTTAGGCAGGGATATATTTGTTTTCAGACCGGTCTCTTTAGTTCCAGAATGCGGTACTCCTCCGAAATAATAACTGATCTGCTTTTTCTTCTCAAAGTCCAGTGAATCCTGCCTGCTATATCCTTCCTTAAGTGCGGGGAAGAGAATTGATTCCTTCCATTCATCCAGACCTCCTGATAACATGTATACCGCTTTATAGTCTCTTGTTTTTAACAGCATCCAGGCCTGTGCAGAATGAATGCCGCCTTCGGAATAAAGTACAATTTTTTCATTTCTTAAAAGATCGGTATTGGTTAAGTCCGTTATACTCACATTCTCGGCAGTCGGGATATGATATTCCCCGAACTGTTTTTCATCGTTCAGGTCTATCAGTCTGTAATCGGCCTTTCCCTGGATTATCCAGCCGGCAAGTTCATCAACACTGACATGGTCAACCTGCTTTTCAACAATCATGGATAATTCTTTGTTATTAACCGTGGCACTTGCCGTTTCATATGGATTGCCGGCAAACAATGAGAGTATTCCCAATAATACTGCAGTTATAGCGAGTTTTTTCTGGACTGAAAGTGTTCCGAATAATTTTTTCATTTTACTTTCTCCATATCTTTAGCTGCGAAGTATTTTTCAACTTTCTCAGCTCCGATAAATCCGCCAATCGCCATAAGTACCACTAAAAATACAAGCAGACCATAAGGGAGATTGACAAGCTGCGGCAGTGTAATTTGTCCCATCGGAGTTGAGTTATAGAAACTTTCCACAAGCGGAAACATCTCGCCGAAAATAAAGACTCCGCCAAAAACACCGACAACATACATCAGACCATCAATTCTGCCGGTAGACATTGAAACCAGTGAGGTACCCGGGCAGTATCCTCCGATCACGAATCCCACACCCAGTATCAGTCCGCCGGTTACCTGCGGAAGAATATAGGTAGGAGTTATATATATTAAAGAAAGATCAACCCAGCCTATCCATGCAAAATAGAAGACGCCCAGCATTGCAGTTACTATTGCCGTGAACATAACTTTGAAGACACGCATATCCCTGAAATAGAATTGTGCAGCAAGTATCCTGGAATTGCCGAATCCTGCTCTCTCGAGAGCAAAACCGAAACCGATTCCGATAATGACTGCGATAATCAAACTTACATTATCGTTGAAAAAACCGTATTTGAATAGTGGCAGGTTCATAACCATTGCCTCCTTATGAAATAGGCTGTAGCATATGCACCAGCAAAAACCATCATCATAAAAGCCCAGCTTCCGACATTCAGAAGTGCTCCGCCGGTAAGAGCCTGACCGCTGGTACAGCCTCTTGCCATTTTTGCGCCAATGCCCATGAGACCTCCGCCGATAAAAGCAAATGTGAGTCTGCCTTTTACAGAAATATTGGGACCTTTTTCAACTGTTCTTTTAAGTCTTCCGGCCAGCGCGCCTGAAAGAAATCCTCCCAGAATTACGCCTATAACCTCGAATACGAGCCAGTCTTTCAGAGGTGAAACAGAACCATCACTGATGTATTCAGAAAAGAATGCATTGCTTTGTGCATGTTCGGGTATCACGGTATTTAGTCCGGTTGATATTACAGATGTAAATGCACCTGAGGCACCGAGACCGCGTCCCATGATTAAAAATGCAGCTAAAAGAACCAGACCGAGACCAACGCCTGCAATATAAGGATTGCTGTAGGCTTTTGCGGTCTTTTCTTTTACCTGATCAGCCGTAGCTGATATTGTATTTGTTAAAGACATATAAGTTATCTCCAGATTAAATTTTTATCAGTACCCCGAAGCCTGTCCTGCATAAACTATAATAAAACGCAGTACCAGTCCCCCTGCAATTACAAGGATTGGTGCTACGGCAGTATGTCTGATTTTATTATTTACCGCCAGTGTTTGAATAAGAAGAGGAATCAGCAGTCCGGCTGTAATTACAAAGACCCAGAACGCAGGGGCATATGCTCCTGTTAAAATTGTGTTGACTGCATTTATATGCACCTCAGATGAGCTTAGCATATTAATTATCATCAGGAATATTACAATCAGTTCTGCAGCGATCACTTTATTGTCAGTCTTTGCCAGGAGAACTCTTTCTTCCTTGTTTTTTGCGATCAAATGTACAAAGGCTGCTGCACCCGATAATCCGGAAAGCAGGAATAAGAGCCAAAGTATTGAAGTATTCCAAAGCGGTCGTGCACCTAATGAGCTTAACAGGACACCAGTATATATACCGAGTGCCGTTCCAAGTATCATATTACCATATGCAATAATTTTATAGGATGATCTGATGCTGTTTAATTTTCCGGACAGCATATTAAGAAACGAATTTTTTTTCATAAAATCCGGCAGTTGAATAAGCGCATTAGCAGCAATTACCGGATAAACCAGCAGCAGTATCCAGGAACCCCAGCTCATTGGTGAGGAAATTTTAAGTGTTGTATATAATCTCCAGAAATACAACTTATGCTCTAAATCAAGAAAAAGTGAAAACATACCAACACTGAGCAGTATAAGGCTGATAAGCGGTATCTGGTAGCAGCTGCAGTTAAATTCTTCCTTCTTTTCATAGAGGAAGTACCCTGAAATGATCATCATCCCGGCGACCATTCCTCCAAGGAAAAGATATACCGGAATTTCCCATCCCCAGAAATGAAGGCTTGGATCAATTCCTGGATTGTGCCGTGTATTTGTAAGTTCATTCATCATATTTTTTTAATCAAAATTTTATACTAGGTAATAAATGTGAGGTTTTGTACCGGCTTCCGGTTTCAGGTTATGATATTTTCTCTGCTTCAGCAAAAGGCTGACTTTGCTGTTAGGATCCTCGATGTCTCCAAAATACATGCAGTGAGTAGGACATACCGAAACGCAGGCCGGATCCTCACCTTTCTCAACTCTGTGAATACAAAATGTGCATTTATCGGCATAACCCTCAGGATTTACAAACCTTGCATCATAGGGGCATGAAGCTATACATGCCTTGCACCCGATACACTCATTGTATTCAACCAGAACGACCCCGCCCAGGTCGTGAACATGGCTTGCACCGGTAGGGCAGCATGTTACGCAGGGTGGATTATCGCAATGGTTGCAGCGCTCGCTTCTTATTTCCATGTTAAGACTTGGAAACTTTCCATTTACATCCTGTACAATCCAATCCCTGTTGAATCCTTCGGGGACATCATTCTCCGTTTTGCAGGCGACAACACAGTCCATGCAACCAACGCATTTTTTAGTATCAATAACCATAACAAAACGCGCCATTATACCTCCGTTACAAAAGTTACAAAGTTAACGTTCATTCCCGTTCCTCCCATCAAAGGATCTGTTTTATACTTTGTTATAAGTTGTGAATCGCTGGCGCCCTTCATGTATGCGCGTTTAAGCATCTTGGAATTGTGGCCAAAGCCGTGAACCATATAAACGCAGTCGGTACGTATTCTCTCGGTAGCCTTGACTTTAATTTTATTACTAATTATACCATCCGGATTTTGTAACTTTATAAAATCACCCGATTTTAAACCGTACCTGTCTGCAATATCCGCATTTATCCAGATTTCATTTTCGTTCATCATATCGTGCAGAATCGGGTTCGATTGAGTTCTCCCGAAAGTATGGACTGGTGCTCTTCCAAATAAAAGTCTGAAATATCCTGCGGGGGGTTCGTCCGGTTTTGAATACCGAGGTACAGGATCAAACCCGGCCTGTGCGAGCTGAAGTGAATAGAATTCAATTTTCCCTGACGGTGTAGGAAATTCNNTGCAAGGCCTAATTTTCCTGCCAGTTTTTTTGCCATCCACCAGTTGGGTTTCTGGTTATTGGGTGAATCGACAACCGGTTGTCTAAGTGCAATAAAAGGTTCTCTGAACCATTCCACATTAAGATCATCATAACGTTCGAGATATACGGATTCGGGAAGTACAACATCTGCCCAGCCTGCAATTTCGCTTGGTACAACATCAATTACGACCATCAGGTCAAGATTCTTTATAGCTTTAATTGTCTCTGCTTCATTCGGAAGCGCCTGAATAAGGTTAGTAGCATAAACAAACCAGCCTTTAACCGGATATGGTTTGCCGGTAATAGTTGCATCTCTTATCCCGGTAGTTACTGATTCGTGAGCAAATGGATATTTGTGATCCGGGTTATCTACTTTCCCTTTATCGGATTTAGGATATTCAGGATAGGGATAAGCAGGAAGATCCATACTTGCCGGAGTGTAAAAACCNNCCGTAACTATTTATATAATCAATATCATACAGCTTTTCGTTCACAATTACGTTCATCCATGCAAGAAGAAGTGCGATATCGGTTCCAGGTTTAATCGGAAGGTAGTATTTTGCCTTACTGGCGGCAACGGAATATCGCGGGTCAACTACAATTACAGAGGCACCTTTTTCAACCGCTTCAGAAAATTCCTGAACCTGGGAGTTGTGCATATTCTCACCCAGGTGTGAACCAATGAGTACGATGCAATCCGCATTTTTAATATCAGTTCTTTCAGGCGAGCTAACATCTTCACCGAAGGTTAGTCTGAAACCAACATCTCTTGGTCCCCGGCATTGGGCAAACGACGGAGCGGAAATATTTGGGGAGCCATAAGCTTTTATCAAATGTTTGAAGAAATTTCCGCCTATTCCGTGACTGAACAGGGCAACTGCCTCTGGTCCGTATTCAGATTTTATTTTTGCCATCTTGCCGGCAATAAATTCAAATGCTTCATCCCATGTTACGGCTACCCATTCTTCGCTGCCGCGGTTTTTTTTTCTGATTAGAGGATGTTTTAACCTATCGGTGTCAAAATGAGCACCGATGCCGCCTGTTCCGCGTGGACACAAACGGCCATGGCTTAAAGGATCATCAGGATTTCCTTCGATTTTCCATAATTTACCATCTTTTACGTATGCAACGGCCCCGCATTTCCAGAAACAGATATCACAGAATGTGGGCACTTTTCTAATGCCTTTTTCTTTATTTATCAACCGGTCGGAGCTTTTAAGTACAGTGCTGCTTAATGCTGCGGATACTGCAATTGTTGCACCGCTTATCTTTAAAAAATTTCTTCTTGAGATTGTGTTCATCAGGTTCCCGAAAGTTTTATGATGCTTTCTTTTATATTTTTGCATTCACCGAATTCTTTATAAACGGAACAATCCCTGCAAACAGCTTTTGAACATATATTGGTACTGTGCTGAAACATCCAGCAGGCCTTTGAATGGCTCTGGAATGCCTCGCAATTTTTTCTGTCGTTTTCGCTGCACTGCTTAATGTTCCAGCAGGGTATCATTGAATAGATAGTCTGAATACCGGCGATGCTTAGTTTGTCGGAATTTATGGCGCGCCTGATACATTGGATCCTGTCTATGTCCGATTGAGAATATAAGCGGTGTTTGGATTCTTTACGGTATGGAACTACCAAACCCTCTCTTTCATACATCCGTAATGTATGAACTGAGATGTTGAGGATTTTTGCTGCGGTACTTATTGAAAATACCGGCTGATCAAAATTTGTATGCATTTCCACCATTTTATATTTTACATCCATAATTATCAAATAACCTGCCAATTATAAATATGTAATTTTTGAGAAATTTTCATAAAAATTTTATCAGAAATAAGAAAACAATTTTGAAGATTAGAATTATTGAAAAAAGTGCTACATTGTTTTTATATCACCAAACTGTCACTTATCTGGTTACTGCCTCACTCCCTGTTAAGCTTGATAAGATGCGAATAAGAGAGGGATAATCACGATACCTTCAACTGATTCATAATTTATTTAACATAATTTGAATTGGAGGCGAAAACAGAACGGGGTATTTTTTTCTTTTAAAAAACTTGATTTTGGGTAAGAAATTAAAAAAAAATCTATTAACTTTAAGATTGAACTTTTTACAATTAATTGTAAATCAAAATAATTGATAATTAAATAATGGTTGGCATACTTTATGGTCATACCCTTTGTGTATATAAACAAAAACGAGTTGTAAATTTATGGCTGTTAAGAAAAAGGTAGAAAGCTTAAGTGAAGTAACCGTCAGATTTGCGGGTGATTCCGGTGATGGAATGCAGCTGACCGGAAGCCAGTTCAGCGATACTACCGCATTAGTTGGCAATGATTTAAGTACATTACCCGATTATCCTGCGGAAATCCGTGCTCCTGCCGGAACTATTTATGGAGTGAGTGGTTTTCAGCTTCATTTCGGAAGCAGTGATGTTCATACTCCGGGAGACAGGCCCGATGTGCTGGTTGCCATGAATCCTGCGGCAATAAAGAAAAATCTTTCGGAATTGAAAAATGGCGGGATAATTATTGCAAATACTGATTCATTTGATGCTAAAAACCTGAAGCTTGCAAAATATGAAACCAATCCGCTGGAAGATGGTACTCTTGATGGATATTCAGTTTTCCAGGTTCCGGTTACAACGTTAACTGCTAAAGCCCTTGAGAATTCCGCGCTTTCACAAAAAGAAATTAACCGCTGCAAAAACTTTTTTGCCCTTGGTATGATGTACTGGTTGTACGACAGGCCGCTTGATCAGACCCTTGTATGGATCAGTAAAAAATTTCAAAGCAAACCGGAATTTATTGAGGCTAATGAGACAGCTCTGAAAGCCGGGTATAATTTTGGTGAAATGACGGAGGCTTTTACAACAAGATATCGGATTGAGCCTGCCAGGCTGCCCAAAGGCACTTATAAAAGTATCTCCGGAAATGAAGCAACTGCACTAGGAATGCTGACTGCATCAGTAAAAAGTAAATTGCCGGCTTTTCTTGGTTCCTATCCTATTACTCCGGCATCGGAAATATTGCAGTATTTCAGTAATTATAAGAATTTCGGTGTAAAGACTTTTCAGGCTGAAGATGAGATTGCGGGAATAACTTCGGCAATCGGCGCAGCCTATGCAGGATACCTTGGTTTTACAACCACCAGTGGTCCGGGACTCGCCCTCAAAACAGAAGCAATGGGTCTTGCCGTGATGACTGAACTGCCGCTTGTGGTAATAAATGTTCAGCGCGGTGGTCCGAGTACCGGTTTACCTACCAAAACAGAGCAAGCTGATCTGCTTCAAGCTATCTATGGCAGAAACGGTGAAGCTCCTATTCCCGTTATTGCAGCAGCAACCCCGAGCGACTGTTTTAACATGGCGATTGAAGCGTCGCGAATCGCAGTAAAATATATGACACCGGTTATCCTTCTAACAGATGGTTACCTTGCAAACGGTTCAGAACCATGGAAAATTCCTCATAACGATGAAATTCCTGCGATTGAAGCAAAGTTTGTTACGGAAACTGAAGGATTTCAGCCATATTCCCGGGATGAAAATCTGGCCCGTCCATGGGTAAAACCCGGAACTCCCGGTTTGGAACACAGAATCGGAGGTCTTGAAAAAGCTAATATTAAAGGTACTGTAAGTTATGATCCCGATAATCACGATTTAATGATCAAACTAAGGGCGGAAAAAGTCCGTAAAGTTGTAAATGACATTCCGAAGCTTGAAGTTGATGGGGATTCAACAGGTAAACTTCTTGTTGCCGGATGGGGCGGTACCTACGGAGCTATAAAAGAAGCAATAATTAAAGTAAGGAGGAAAGGCTACAATGTTTCCCAGGTACACTTCAGGTATCTGAATCCGTTCCCGGGCAACACCGGTGAAGTTGTTTCCAGCTTTAAAAAGGTTCTGGTTCCGGAAATTAACCTGGGTCAGCTTGCAACCGTTCTGCGAAGCCAGTTTCTTATTCCGGTGGAGCAGCTGAATGTGGTAAGAGGACTTCCATTAAGAACAGCAGATATTGCTGATAAGATTATTGAATTGCTCGGAGGTGAAAATGAGTAACAATGGTGATGTAAAATTAACGGCTAAAGATTTTTCGAGTGACCAGGATGTAAGATGGTGTCCCGGCTGCGGTGATTATTCAATACTTGCACAGGTTCAGAGATCATTTCCGGATATGGTTGGTATTAAAAAGGAAAATATTGTATGGATTTCCGGTATCGGATGTTCATCGCGTTTTCCATATTATATGAATACTTACGGTTTTCATGGTATTCACGGCAGGGCTCCTGCAATAGCTACCGGAGTTAAGGTTGCTCGTCCCGAACTTTCAGTATGGGTTGCTACCGGTGACGGAGATCTTCTGTCAATCGGCGGAAATCATTTTATCCATGCCTGCAGGAAAAATGTTGATCTGAAGGTACTGCTTTTCAATAACAAAATATACGGATTGACCAAAGGGCAGTATTCTCCGACCAGCGAACAGGGTAAAGTTACAAAAACAACACCCTTCGGAAGTGTTGATTATCCTTTTAATCCGGTTTCGTTGGCGCTGGGCTCTGAATCAACTTTCGTTGCAAGAACGATCGATTCAAATCCTAAACACATGCAGGTAGTTTTGAAAAGAGCAGCCGAGCATAAAGGACTGGCATTCATAGAAATATTTCAGAACTGTGTAATTTATAACGATGGCGCATTCGATGCTATATCCGATAAAGCAACGCGGGATGATAATGTTCTTATTCTTGAACACGGACAGCCCATGATTTTCGGCAAAAACCATGACAAAGGAATCAGGCTGGAAGGCTATTCACCTGTTGTGGTGGATATATCCAACGGCAAATACTCTGCAAATGATTTGCTTGTGCATAATGAATTTGAAACCAGTCCCGTTCTTTCAATGATGCTTGCACATATGACTGATAGTCCTGGCTTTCCGACACCGATGGGCGTGTTTCGCCAGATACTTAAACCAACTTATGATGAGGGGATTGAAGTTCAGATAAACAATGTCAAAGCCAAAAAAGGTGAAGGCAATCTTGAAAAAGTATTATTCGGTGGAAACACCTGGGAAGTTCAATAAATAAAAATCAGAGTATCAATTTTAAAGCTGCCTGCCGGGCAGCTTTTTTTTTCAGTTTGAAGTTTTATTCAGTCTGCTTTTATAAATTCCAACCGCTTTC
Source organism: Ignavibacteriales bacterium UBA6490 (assembly GCA_002435365.1). GTDB lineage: Bacteria > Bacteroidota > Ignavibacteria > Ignavibacteriales > Ignavibacteriaceae > UBA6490. The sequence continues at coordinate 12,665 of DJMM01000106.1, read as the reverse complement.
AGATAATCATCATAGGTATTCATATTATAAAATAATTGTGGCGAGAATCCTGTTTTTGAAAAATCGATCAGGTCTGCATTATCAAATTCTGAAATGATATCATGGATTTGTTTATTGCCGGCCTTTCTATCCGCCATATAGTTTTCGAGCAGCGGAATTATTTTCTTCGAATAAATTCCTGGAAACGGCTGAATATGTCCCTCATATTTCATCATCAGAACAGTGGAACTGAATGCTGCATCGGAAAGGAAAGCAAACAGTGATGATGACAGGAATGGCATATCACAGGAAAGGATCAGATTTTTTTCTGTTCCTGAACCGGTCAGAGCTGAATGGATACCTGAAAGAGGACCAAAGCCGATTATCTTGTCACTGCTTACTGAAATTCCGGAGTTGCTGAATTTCTCTTTTTCATTTGCGATTATTTTTATATCAATAAATGTTTTTTTTAATTCTTTGATAAGGATATTAATTAAGGGTACTCCGCCGAAGTCCGCAAGAGCTTTATCAAAACCCATTCTACTGCTTTTGCCACCGGCCAGAATTGCAGCCGAGGTATCTAATCTTTGGAATCTGAAAAGCTCAAAATCAGATTCTCTTAAAGAGTATTGATCAAGAAAATCTTTTAGCAGTTTTTCTCTGAGAATAATAAGCAGATTTGATTCAAGGGGTGAGGCCAGAAGTTCGGTAATAACCGGGTTAAGGCCCTGATTTCTTAATTCTAGCGGTCCGAACTCATCAACAATGATCCAGTCAGCCCTTGCAGATTTAAGAACTTTTTTTGCCTCATTAAATGCATTTTGCGAAAATGTGAATCTGCCGATATTGACTTTATCCATTTCATCGGTGGTGTGCATGGAGAAAATTTTACCTGAGGAGAGGTCCTTAAAATATCTTTCATTGTTAATCACGGGAGCTAATATTCCCGCAAAGCTGAAATATGGGATATTCTGGTCAATCCATTTCTGCACACTTGATGTCTTTCCGCTTTCTATCTCACCGGTCAGGAGGTAAATCTTCTTCATAATTAAGCAGAATGATGAAAGAATACTTTAGAAAATCAATTATTCTTTTTACTCCTTTTAAAGAGGAGGTTTTTAACCAGATGTATGATATTATACTTCTGAACTGCGGGAAAAGCCCAATCATTTCTGAAAGTTCGGCAGAATATTGATGTTGTCGTTTCTTTAATATTTTGTTTAGTAATTTAAGGACAAGGGGGGATAAAAATGAGTACCATATAAACATCACGAGGAAGCTTCTAGCAACCATTATAATAACATCAGCTGCAGTATCCCTACCGATATAAGGGGTGATATATGATAGAATCACAAGAAATGAGCTTAAAAGCATTATAAGGATACTCGAGGCTCTTCTCCACCATTTCCGTTTGGCTTTTTTCTGCGGGTTTAACAGCTGGTTATCTTCCAGCTTAAGATCCTGTTTTATTGAAACATTCATCTTATTAATTTTATCAGGAATTCGGCCAGCCAGCAATCCGGATACAATTCCCCCTGTAGTGTGAACTGCTGCATAAACAGCTATCAGCAAATAGCTGTACCGGTATTCTGAAATTTTGGTCATGGTGAATTGGGAAACCATAAAATTTATAAATATATCGATTGATTCCCACAAGGTGTTGCCGTAAAGAATGGTAAGTACAAGAAGTTTTTGAAAAGCCGAGAAGAATCCTGCGGAGAGGCCAAGCAAAAGTGCGGATATTTTAAAAAATCTTTTATAATAAAACAAAATGTATCCCATCAGGCCTTGCATAAAAACGGCAAGATATGCTGTTGCGGGAGAATGCGGGCTGACCAGGGCTTTAATAAGAATAACAGTTACCGCTGCTTTTATTATCTGATTTTTATTAGTAGAATTATAGGCAATCAGCGAAATAAAAATTACAGCTGCACCGCTGATAAATAATCCTCTGAAGGGCAGGTTCAGCGCGTGCAGTACGCCTCCGAAAGCAGCTTCACTGAATCCCCAGAGAGCGGTAATCCTCCGGATCTTCAGTAAGCGGGGAGCAGTTTCATTTATTAATACCGGAACGATGGTCAAACGCATTATTCTCCGGTGATATCCTCAAGCCAGCTTAACGCTGCCATCATCGAGGGAAAACCAATTGTAGTCATGGAGAGAAATATCACCTGTTTAAGTTCATGGTTTGAGGCTCCTGCGGCTATGGCTTTTCTGGCAGCTGAATGAACTGCGCCCTCTGATCTTGCTCCGGCAGAAATACCCAGCTTCACAAGTTCACGGGTTTTTTTATCAAGGGGACCGGAATTATGGATAGTTGATCCGAGTTCCTCATATTTATGAGCTATTTCCGGGTATTCATCAAAGAATTTCTTATAATGTTTAGGAAGTTCCATTCTGCTTTCCTCTACTGATTTAATGTTTATTATACAAATTTATAAAAAAATAAATAACCACTATAAAAGATTACTATTAAAGAAGGAGAATCTTCAATGTTCATTCTTACAAACTAAGTATGCAGAACTTGAAAATGCATATAAAAATGTACCGGACTAAGTCAGCCGGGACAATCTTGAAGGAAGTAGAATTCCGGGAATCGCCAGGACAATAATCAGCAATAATATGGCAACCTAAAGATCGAATTAAAGCATTTATCAAAGAAATTTTGAGGAGACTTAAATTTCATCATAAAATGCTGTCTGTATTAAACTCCAAATATGTTGATTTAACCCTTTTATTAAATTAAATTTCATACATAAAATAATTATGACTGTTAAGTAATTATTTATTTTAGCTTATTTACTGGATTAAGGTCCTTTTCTGAATTATGTCATGAATCAAAATATAAATGACGTATCTGATGAAACTTCGACGCTGGACTTGTACCTTAACGAACTGATATACGAATTAAACAACACACCTCAGGAATTAATCCAAATACAAAATTCAGTCAATCATCTCAAAAGTTATTTGTCTGCCTCATCAGGTGATATCACCTCAGACCTAACAATAGGATTGATGCCATACTTGGAAAATGGCACCGAGCAAATCGTTGATCTACTTTTTCCGGTCTGCAAAATTATCGTCGAAAGGGTTAAGGATCCATGGGTGCTTCTGGCTGCACTACTATCTTCAAAGAAAGAAAATCTGTTCCTGATGTCTCTCGATTTTATTAATGAAATAGTATCAGCAGGAAAAATTAGAGCGGATTATAAGTGTTTGGACTTTTTTTATCAACTTTTATCTAAAGAAAAAACTGCCATCGGGAGTCAAAATTCGATCAGAAAAATTGCAGAAATATTCAGTCTGCAGCAGTCGGTATCCGGTGAGAATATAGTATTACAGGTTTATCTCGGGTATAAAGATAAAAATTTACAAATTTTTTCGGCCAGGCTGCTGGATTCTCATGGATTGCCTCCGGATGATTATATAATTAAAAAATTGCTGGGTAAATGCAGCAAGGATTTCCTATCAGAATATTTTAATTATACACGTCTCACATATACTGAACTTCTCTATCTTACTCCGGTATTCAATAAATCAGCTGATGTTGGCGATTATTTAAAAAAATGTGAGTCAGTTTGCGGAAAAGATTTGCTGCAGAAAGCTGTTGCCGAACTGGGCTGGAGTCGTGTTAATTATGGTATATCAGTAAAACGTTACACCGGATTCAGTATTAATGGATCATTGCCGTTATTTGTCCAGAATAGCGAGGCCACTATTTTTGAGAAGGCCGTAAAAACGAGGAAAGTCTCAGAATTTTATTTCTTTACAGCTTACGGCGGATTACCGCTTGAAGAAAACCACGATACGAATAAGAGCAAAACAGTATCACTGTTTCGATCTTACAATCTTGCACATGCAAAACTGCTGGGTGATATCATTGATGTAGCCCCTCTAACTCCGAATAAGATAAGAACAATCTTCACTCAGATGGATAACATAGTTTGCGATTTTATTGCACTTTTTAAGTCATATTCAGATGAGTGCTCAATTTTATCGGAAATTTATCCTCAAATAAAAAATAAAGTATTAGCTGAGCTAAATAACATCCCACAGAGCGAGCAAATTTCAGCAGACACTGTTCGTTTGGTTCAGATGTTTGAAGATCCGCATTCCATGGCCGAGGTGCATACCATACATGGCTTGAAGAGATATTTGCATCAAAAAGGTCTCCAGTTAGGATTTAACCTGGTTGATCAGACTGAGTCTCCCAATAAGACCATAAGTCTGTTAATTGCATCAGATTCAAAAATATTGAATGCTGTCAGTAAAATAAATTATGCGGATTTTGAACCGGTACAGAATGAGAATAATGAAACTGAAATCATTCCTTACTCTGTCAGAATAGTTATTGATGGACTGGAAAGACAACTGCTTTCGGGAATGTCCAATTTTCCTTCAATAAATATTTTCTGCTACGGGAATGAGGTTCATTATTTTGTCTGGTTCCGGAATCATCCCGTATTTATACGGATTGATTTTTCCCCCCCTTTGCAGGGAGGAATGATAGATCTTCAGTATTTTGGTGTAAGTAATTACGAGATTGCAGATCATCCAAATTTAAATCTTGAGAGCATCAGATATTTATTTCAAAGGCTGGAATTTGATGTTCAAATGAACGGCACCCAGATTCATGCAAGGTATGATAAAGAAAGGGCGCTTGATTTAAGCCAGCTCAGTGAAAGAGCGGAATATCTTTTCTGTCTCGTCCCCTATCTGATGGATCTGGACTGGATCATCGGTTCCTTGAATTTAAGCCCGGAAGCGAAAAAGAAAGTAACAGAAAACTGGACTGATTTATTCATTAAGTGGAGGGTATTACCATTCGATAAACTTCTGACCAAAAGCAGAACTTCTATACTTAAGCAAATCAAAAAAACTCCGGAAGGAGAAAAAGAAATATATTGGTCTGGCGATGATGAATATCGGGACAGATATTCTGTGGAAATTCCCTCCGTCGCGGTAGATAGTTTATTCGGGCAGGTACAAAAGCTGGGATTGAATATATTAGCTTACCCTTCTGCTACTTTAAATAATTTTGGTCAGAATTATATTGAAAAACGGCTGCTAATACCCCTCAGAACCGCATTATCCCGGGATGCAGTAGTTTTAACAGAATACGGATTTGAAAGAGCACCCGAAAATATATTCCGTCAAATCCATGAATCTGAATGGTTTGCTGAGTTGATAAATAAAAATGGTGAATTGTTCCGTGAATCCATTATACTGGCAAAAATCATTATGCCGCTCGAACGAAGTTTAAAATTTCAAAAGACCGGTACACTGGAAAATTTTGTGGTGCAGTGCTCGATACTTTCTTTGATTGGACGAAGTCTTAAATTTTATATTCTGCGTGATCGAAATTCGATCATAAGAATGGCATTCTATACGTTTGAAAATTATTTATATCAAAAAAGACGGAACTTATCCGAAGACTGGAGAGCAAATGCATGCCATTCGCCGGCAGGATTAATACCCATTCTTCGGAAAAATAATTATACAATTTCGGATCCATCGCAGCCGGCCCAATTCATTAATGAAGAAATCAGGTCAATTAAGGACGAGCTTTTATTAAAAGCTGAGCCTGTTCCTCAACTAGGCAGTGAGGGAGAGCAGATAGCTAATGGTCTGCGGGCCTCGCCCGGAAGAGCAGTCGGAAGAGTTCTTATCGGAACTAAAGGACGGCTGCCTGAAGAGTTTGATGATCATATTTTTGTTGCTCCCTCGGTTTCACCTGATGATAATACAATTCTGTTCCATGCCTCCGGAGTTGTTGCAACAGGAGGTGGAATTCTCAGTCACGCCGGACTGATTGCCACACAGTTCAACAAACCGGCTCTTATTGTCTCTGGAAAATGGCAACGAGGGAGCGACTTATCGGAGTCCCTGCTGTTCAATACTCCTGATTATCAGGTTGAATCCAAAATTGTAAATGGATTTAATATTAGTCTTTTCCATAACCTGCGGGAAAGGGAACACATCCTCAGGGAAGGCGATTTGGTTATTCTTAATGCCGATGAAGGTAAACTGCATGTCCTTGGTCAGCACACAGATACAATAGCTTTATATGAAGAACTGAAATTATTAGGTACAATTAATGAAAATATACTGTACACGGCGGATGTAAATAAACTCCTTATTCTCCGCGGGAAGAAATTACATACAATTTATCAGATAAATAAGCTTTTCCAGCGGATCTCCAGTCCTGCGCTTGTGTTATTTATAGTCCAGGAAATATTAAGCGGAAAATCGGTGGAGGGTAACAGAAGTTCTGCTGAGGAAAGATCGCATTTGTTAGACCTTCTGCTGGGAAACCGCAAGATCAGGAGACTTGCAGAAAAATTTGTTGTCCAGGCTGCAGAAGAATTTGAGTTCAGATTTAATGATATCTGTAAAAAAGCAAAAAAAATTATTTCTTCCGCGCAATATCCATTCGAGGTAGTAATACCAAGATTGGAAGCATTAGAAATGCTTGAAATTATCAGAGCCGCTTCTTCCCTGAACACCTTGCATTTGGAAAAAATTAAAATTTCAGGGAACAGAATTAAGGAGATCGATGATCTGAGCCTTAACCGCCTCGAATACCTGAATGATCTGTTAACCGCAAAGGTTAATGATTATGCCGGACGTAGGGAAATGAGAGAACTCCTGAGACATGTTCTCAGGCAGTTAACTAGAACTAATCTGCTGCTGGGTAAAAAGAAAATTCATTTCTCAAAGAACAATATGGATCAGGAAAAATTTGATTCTGATGATAAATATAATTTCAGTAATCTGGCTGACAGAATTACAATTAAACCGGGAGAGGGGGGTCTGGAATTAATTCCCCTGATTGGATGTAAGGCGGCAAACTTGTCGGATCTTGAACTGGTAGCGGGAAATGGTCTGGTACCTCCATGGTTTGTAATCACTGATAAAGCTTTTCAAATAGCACTTGGATCTTCTCCAAGCGAAGATGTATTTATTAATGGCAACAATTCCGGAGATGAAAATATTTTATATAAGGTGATCAATAGAATCATTGCACGAACCGATATAAATAATAAAGAAAAATCACTGGTAATCAGAAATATCTGGGATCGACTTCAGATGCCGAAAGAAATCAGGAATTCAATCATTACTGCCTTTCGTGAAATCAGAAGGAATCTTCCGGATGCTTCTGACCGTGAACTTTATTTTGCCCTCAGATCTTCATCATGCGAAGAAGACGCAGAAATTTCTGCAAGAGCAGGGGAATTTGAAACTTATCTTTTTATCTCTGGTGAAGAACCATTGATTGATTATACCAAAAAAACATGGAGCGGACTCTGGACTGAGAGAGCGATACATAACCGGTCTGTTTTTAAGGACCTGAATTATAAAACAAGCGGTGGTGTCATCGTGCAGCAAATGGTATGGTCACGTGTATCCGGAGTTTTACAGACCATAAATGTTGCAAAGGGTAGCTTGAAAGAAATTGTAATTAATGCCGGACTTGGTTTGGGTGAGGGGGTTGTATCCGGTACTGTCGCTGCAGATCAGATTATTGTATCCAAGGAAGGTAACCTTCAAAAAGGTCCATTGCGCTTTAATTATATTACGGCCGACAAAACAGAACAGGTGGTTTTTAATAAAAAGGCCGGTTATGGCACTGTTCGCACTTCTACTTTATATCACCAAAGATTCCGGCCCGCACTTGAATATGTTGAACTTTGTGAACTGGTTTCTACAGCCTCACGTCTTGAGGAAGCCTACGGATACCCGATTGATATAGAATTCGGATTTGAAGGAACAAAATTGTGGATTTTGCAAGTTAGACCGGTTGCAACTTTTCTGCCTGCATTCAAAAAAACAATCGAAAAATATCCGCTGATTAAAAGGAAAAAAAGAAATCTCCAGGAGAAAATAAAATGATTAAAAAAGAAGATTCTTTAATGTATCATTCGTCGGCACGCAAAGGTAAAATAGAAATTCATCCTACAAAAGCATGCCTTACGCCTAGAGATATGCGGCTGTGCTATCTGCCGGGTGCATCTTATCCTTCATACGAGATAATAAAAGATTCTGCCAGCGTTTTTCAATACACATCAAAAGGGAACCTGGTTGGTGTTATTACCGATGGATCAGCTGTTCCGGGTTTGGGAGATGTTGGTCCGCTGGCAGCAAAACCAATGCAGGAAGGAATCGCAAGCCTCTTTAAACGTCTGGCTGATATTGATGTTTTTGATCTGGAGCTGAATACAAAAAATCCGGAACAGTTTATTGAGACTGTAAGAATACTTGAGCCAACTTTCGGCGGAATAAATCTTAAAGACATAAAAGCACCGGATGGATTAAAAATTTATGATATGCTATGCGAGAATCTGAATATCCCGGTGTTCCACGAAAATTTATACAGCACTGCAGTAGTCGCAATGGCGGCTTTGATTAATGCTTTGGATTTAGTCGGTAAACGGATGGAAGATATCCGGGTTGTACTGCTTGGTGCCGGCACTGTGGGAATCGGCTGTGCAAGATTATTAATTAAATTGGGCGTTAAAGCTGAAAACCTGCTGGTGTATGATATAAAAGGATTACTTCATCCGGACAGGAAAGATTTATCCGATTACCAGCGTCCTTTTACAAACAAATTTTCCGATCGGAGCCTTGAGAAAGGCTTTGAGGGTGCGGATGTATTTATCGGTGCATCTGCGGGGGGTATTTTAAAGCTTGAAATGATCCGTTCAATGAGCGGATTCCCGATCGTATTTGCTCTAGCTACACCCGAACCCGAAATTGATTACGAATCTGCAAAGGGATGCAGAAAGGATATTATTGTGGCAACAAGCTCGGGCAGATACCCGAACTCTGTTCTGGATCTTTTAAGTTTTCCTTATATATTCAGGGGGGCACTGGATATTCAGGCCTCAGGAATTACTGAAAATATGCTTATTGCTGCCTCCAGAGCGCTGGCAGATCTTGCCCGCGATGAAGTTATTGAAGAAGTCGAACGCGCTTATAGTTTTGAAAATTTCAGCTTTGGCCCCGAATATCTGCTTCCCAAACCAATAGATCCAAGGATTCTGGTGAGAGAATCTTCAGCTGTCGCACTTCAGGCAATAAAAGACAAAGTTGCAAAATGTAAAATAAAAACAGAAGATTATCAGGAAAGTCTTAATATACGTCTTGGGACCGGAAGGGAAACGCTGCGCAGACTGATAATGAGAGCAAGGCAGGAAAAATACCGTGTGGTATTTTCGGAAGGAACAAGCGAAACCATACTGCGATCCTGCAGCGTTCTTCTTGACGAAGGTATTGCCGTTCCGATATTACTTGGACAGGAAAGAGAAATAATTAAAATTATCGATAAACTGGGGGTGGAACTCAGCGGTGTTCAGATAATTGATCCCTATAATAGTATCACTTTCGATGCTTATGTGGATGAATATTACAGAATGAGGAACCGCCGCGGAGTGTTTAAAGCAACAGCTATTGACAGGGTAAGACAGAGAGATTATTATGCCGCGATGATGGTGCACAGCGGAGACGCTGATATGATGATTGCAGGATTCTCAACACATTATGTTGATACGTTGAGAACAATAGTAGAGGTTATTGGTCCTGAAAAAGATGTTAAAAGAATTTCAAGCTTTTATCTTGTCTTGCTACCAAAGGACGTTGTGCTCTTAGCTGATTGTGCGGTTAATATTACTCCTACATCCGAGGAACTTGCGGAAATCGCTTTACTTACAGCACGTACAAGCAGAGCACTGGGAATTGATCCTGTTGTCGCAATGCTTTCTTTTTCTAATTTTGGCAGTGTGGATGATCCGTCCGTCGAAAAGGTCCGCAGGGCAGCAGAGATAGTTAAGCTGCGGTCGCCCGAGCTAACCGTTGATGGTGAAATGCAGCTTGCCGCTGCAAGGGATGAAATTATCAGGAGAGATTATTTCCCATTTACAAGACTGAAAAGCAATGCAAATAATTTAATATTTCCAGACCTGCAGTCTGCAAACCTGACCCTTCAGTCCCTTCAATACATGGGAGGGGCTGTTACAGTCGGACCGATACTTATTGGAACCAGACTGCCGGTGCATCTGCTTCAATACGGAGCTACTGTTGAGGAAGTTGTAAATCTGACCACGGTTGCTGCGGTTGAAGCAGCAGAACTGAAAAAAACAGGTCAGAAATAAAAAACATTAGTTAGATGGAAATATCAGGAAGTATTAGCTGAACAAAGCTAAAAATACTCCCGCAGCAACAGCCGAACCAATTACACCGGCTACATTTGGTCCCATAGCTGCCATAATTGGATTAACCTTGCCGTTTGTACTTTCTGATACAAAATCCTGAACCACTCTTGCTGCCATTGGGACTGCTGAAACTCCGGCTGCCCCTATACATGGATTAATTTTCTTCTTCTCGGGAAGAAACAGATTTATGAATTTTGCGAGGAGAATTCCGCCTGCAGTACTGAATATAAATGCTGCAGCACCCAATCCGAATATCATTAATGTCTGAGGATTTAAAAACTGGTCGGAACTCATGGTTGCGCCAACAGCTATTCCGAGAAATATTGTAACTGTATCTATTAAAGCGCCTCCAGCTGTTTTCTTCAGCCTGTCAGTTACACCGCTTTCCCTTAAAAGATTTCCAAACATCAGCATTCCCATCAGAGGGGCGCTGGATGGTACAGCCAGTGATGCAATGCCGCCGGAGAAAATCGGGAAAATTATGACTGCTTTCCTGGATATATTCCCGGGTTCCCGCATATCAATTGCTCTTTCCTTTTTTGTTGTAAGCAGCCTGAGCACAGGTGGTTGTATAATCGGTACAAGCGACATATAGCTGTATGCAGCCAATGCAACTGGTCCTAATAAATGAGGTGCAAGTTTGCTTGTAAGAAAAATTGTGGTGGGGCCATCGGCTCCGCCGATAATCCCGATGCTTGCTGCTTCCTGCGGCGTAAATCCAAAAAGATATGCCGAGCCAAGTGCAGCAATGAATATTCCCAGTTGTGCTGCTGCTCCCAAAAGAAAGGTAATCGGCCTTTTTAACAATGGCCTGAAATCTGTAAGCACCCCGATACCCAAAAATATTATGGGGGGAAGCAGCTCAGTTTTTATTCCGCCGCTGTAAATTAATCCGATTATACCTTTGCCGTAAGAGCCCATATCTGCCAGAGGCAGATTTGCCAGTACAACCCCGAAAGATATGGGGATTAAAAGCAAAGGTTCGTACTGCTTTTTTATGGCAAGGTAGATCAGTATCCCTGCCAGGATAAACATAATCCAGTTGCCTATGGTAAGATTGGCAAAACCTGAATTAACAAACAGCTTTGTCAGATTTTCTATCACTGCTTTGCTTTAGCTAATTAATAAAATAGGAGTTGACGACTCTATTTCGTCCCCGATGTTAACATTAACCTTCGTCACGGTTCCGCTGAAAGGTGATTTAATATGATGTTTTGCCTTCATTGCCTCCACAAAAGCAACAGTCTGCCCCTCCTGTACTTTATCCCCCTGGCGGACTAAAATATCTACTACCTGAACTGTGCCGGCAAAAGGATGATACACGGCTTCACTTTTTACGTTCTCGGAAACAGCGGGTGATGTAGCTGCGGTACCTGTGCCTGCGGCAGATCCGCCGATCGGTTCAGAGGTAACAATGAAAGTTCTTACTTTTCCGTTTTCTTCGACAATACATCTTGATTTTACGGGACCGGAAATAACCGCTTCCTTAATTACTTCCTTCGGCTTTTCATCTTTTTTTATCTCTTCTTTTTTCTTCAGCGGTATATCAATTTTTACCTGACCCGAAAGCAGCTTTATCCCTTCATTCAATTCCATCTTTTTACCAGGAACCATTGAAGCAAGAACTATAAAAATATTCTCATCATTTACGGGAAGTTTTCTTTCCTCCAATGCTTTTTTTGCAGGTTCAATATTTTTGGGCGCAGCTTCCAGGGGATCACCGGTGAAAGGAGGGAGATTCAGCTGTTCGGAAGCTTTCTTTACAACTTCAGGATCTGCAGGAAGCGGCGTTCTGCCAAAATAACCGAGTACTGCCTTGCCGTATCCGTTATCGATTTTTTCCCATCTGCCGTACATTACATTGTTAAATGCCTGCAGCCAGTACTGCTGGCTTCCGGGGGTCACGCTGGTCCAGGCGCCGCCGGCCTCAACCACAACCGGGAACTCCGCCAGTATTTCGCCATATTTATCCAGCAATCCGGCTTTTACCATCATATGAACATTGGGACCGATGGCGCCGCCCGGCATCCGGAAGGCAATCACCCGGGCATCGGCCATGGTGGTTACCGGATTGAAATCATAATCCGCCATTCCTTCGTTCAGCAGATTTTCAACCATTTGAACCTTGGAAACGTCCAGGTCTAGTTCGAAGCCGGTCCCTTTGAGGGCATGTGCCATGGACCGCACGTCCGGCTGGACCGTTCCGCTGGCCATCGGCCGGACGGACAGGTCGACCCCGTCGGCGCGACCGGCGATTGCAGCCATATACTGCGACACGGCCAAGCTGGCGGTATCATGGGTGTGAGCCCACAAGGGCATTTCCGGCGGCATGATTTTTCGCATGCCGACCGCCGTATCATAAAATGTTTTGGGATCAGTCGTGCCGCTGGCATCTTTCATGCAAATGCTGTCGACCTGGATATCGCTTTCAAGAATTTTTTTGCCGATGTTGATGTAAAATTCCGCCGTATG
>DJMM01000049.1:5425-6113 GCA_002435365.1 Ignavibacteriales bacterium UBA6490 | reverse complement strand
TTTTAATGACATTTACTGGAAAGAGGATCCTTCACATCCCAGCGATCTGATTCCTGCCGCACTATCCACAGCGGAAATGGTAGGTGCTTCGATGGAAGATGTTATAACTGCCATTGTGCTGGCTTATGAATTTGAACAGCGTCTGTGTGAATTTGCCGTGCCCGGTGTACGAGAAAGAAAATGGCACCATGCCACGCTTACACAATTCGTATCTCCGGTCGTTGCAGGTAAAATACTTGGACTCACCGTTGACCAGATGGTAAATGCAATCGGAATAAACGGAAGCCATAACCACACCATTGGCTGTCCCACTGCCGGCAAATTAACGATGATGAAGAATACTGTTGACCCCATGGCTGTACAGAGCGGTGTATTTGCTGCACTCATGGCAAGGGAAGGATATTCAGGCACCGAAGCTGTATTTGAAGGTAAAGAAGGTTTTATGGATACATTTTTCGGTTGGAATGCAAAGGAACAGACTGTTCAGGCTGTNNGTAATAAATAATAATATCAGTTACGACCAGATTGAAGAAGTTAAGGTAACAACTATCGCCCGGGCCTGCGATATTCTTTTTGATCCTCATAAATACAGACCGGAAAGCAGGGAAACCGCGGATCACTCACTCCCCTATTGTATTGCTGCAGCTCTTGTGGATCATAAAATAACAACCCGGTCGTTTTCAGACGA
>DJMM01000049.1:0-5406 GCA_002435365.1 Ignavibacteriales bacterium UBA6490 | reverse complement strand
ATGGAAGATCTTCAGAATAAATTTAATGCCCTGTCGGCTGAGCTGCTTTCAAAGGACCAGCAGGATGAAATAGAGAATATGATATTCGAATGCGAAAAATTATCAGCAAAAGAATTTATGAAAGAACTTGTTGTATAACTATTAAAAAAATAATTGTATGAAGAATTCAGTTATGAAAGCATCGGCAGGCCAGCGCGGTGATAAAGTACGCAGCGACTGCTATATAGAAATTGAACTTAAAAAAACCGGCAGACTGGAACTGAATATCCAGAGCAAAGTTGCTTCCATGTACGGCAGGACTTTGAAAGATGATATATTAAAAATGTGCAGGTTTTTTAATATCAGGCATGCCCTGGTAACAGTGGAGGATAACGGCGCCCTTCCATTTGTTGTTGCCGCACGTTTTGAGGCAGCGTACAGAAGGATAAATCCATCGCTGGATAAGGAGTACCTGCTTCCTTTCAACAAGAAGAATCAATATGGAACAGGCAAGGAAAAATTAAGAAGAAGCCGTCTTTATTTACCGGGAAACGAACCGAAATTCTTTGTGAATGCAGGTCTGCATGCACCGGATGCAGTTATCCTTGATCTTGAGGACAGCGTTGCCCATTCAGAAAAAGATGCTGCGCAGATGATGGTGCGTAATGCATTGCGTGCCGTTGATTTTTATGGTGCAGAAAGAATGGTAAGAATAAACCAGCTGCCCAAAGGAATTGAAGATTTAAAATATATAATCCCGCATAATGTAAATGTTATTCTGATTCCCAAATGTGAATCTCCCGAACAGATAAAAGAAGTGGAAACGGAAGTAAAAAGACTCAAGGAAGTTTATAAAATTAAAAACGAAGTCTACTTCATGCCCATTCTGGAAAGCGCTTTGGGAATAATAAACGCTTTCAGCATTGCTTCAGCATCAGAGAATAACTGTGCTCTGGCCATCGGTCTGGAAGATTATACAGCTGATATCGGAACTCCCCGCACGCCGGAAGGAAGAGAAAGCTTTTTTGCCAGAACTATGCTTATAAATGCAGCAAAAGCAACCGGCATCCAGGCAATTGATACTGTATTTTCTGATGTAAACGATATGGAAGGATTGCGTCAAAGCGTTGTGGAGGCAAAAGCTCTAGGCTTTGAGGGAAAAGGATGCATACATCCCAGGCAGATACAGGTTGTTCACGATGCATTTGCCCCCACCCCCGATGAAATAGAAAAAGCCAGGAAAATCGTACTGGCTTTTGAAGATGCTGAGAAAAAAGGATTGGGAGTAGTATCCCTGGGCAGTAAAATGATTGATGCTCCGGTCGTTAAAAGAGCGCATAAGATAGTCAAACTTGCTCTCCTGAACAGGCTGATCGAAGAAGACTGGAGGAATGAGGGATAGTCATTAATGGTCATTTGTGGTCATGCATAGTCATTCATTGTTTGCAGAAAAGTTTTTGGATATAGTTGGTAACAGGATCACAATTAATCAGTTAATAATATTTATGCAAATGTTGTGGGAGAATTGACCAGAGGTTCATTATTGGAGACGAAGATATGTACAAAAAATGCTTCTCGAACATAAATAAATGATTAAAATAAAAATAACAACAAATGTCCATGAATGACCATGAATGACAACGAATGACAATTTAACCTAACATAACCTAAAAAACTATGAAACTTCAACCCAACGCAGCGGGGCGGCTGGTCCCCACAGAAATAAACGGAAACAAACAGACTCCTTTTAAGGGAGTGAATAAATTCAGACCATCCGGCAGCAAAGCAAAACCGCCGGTAAGAACATGCATCGATTTTCCACGGGATGGAAATAAAGTTGTAAAAAATCTTAAAGAAGCACTGAAGAAAGCCGGTATCAAAAACGGCATGACAATATCCACCCATCACCATCTCCGCAACGGTGATGCAGTTACTAATCTTCTTTTCGATACCATAAAAGCCATGGGGATCAAAAACATCCGCTGGTTCCCCAGTGCCTCGTTCCCTGTTCACGAACATCTTATTAAATATCTCGATGACGGTACAATCCATCATATAGAAGGAAGCATGAACGGACCGCTGGGAAAATATACATCCGAAGGAAAGATGAAAGGAATTGGAGTTCTTCGCTCCCATGGCGGTCGTTATGCTGCTGTTCAGGATGGCGAAGTTCATATTGATATCGCAGTTATTGCCGCTCCTGCTTCAGATCCGTTCGGCAATGCAAACGGGGTGAGCGGAAAATCCGCTTCAGGACTTATCGGATTTGCACTTGCTGATTCAGAATATGCAGATAAAGTTATTGTGGTAACGGATAATCTTGTCCCTTTTCCCTGCATACCCTGGCAGATACAGGGAAATAATGTTGATTACGTTGTGCAGGTTGATTCGCTGGGCGATGCATCAAAAATTGTTTCGGGAACCACTGAGGTAACCAAAAGTCCCGACCGGCTTTTAATAGCAGAATATGTAGCTCAGTTTATTGAAGATGCCGGGATAATGAGAGACGGTTTTTCATTCCAGGCAGGCGCCGGCGGTACTAACCTGGCATTTGTACTTTTTCTTAAAGAGAGAATGAAGGCCAAAGGCGTTAAAGCTCGTTTTGTAAGGGGCGGCAGCACAAAATATCTTGTCCAGATGCTTGAAGAAGGTTTAACCGATTATATACTTGACGGACAGACTTTCGATCTCGAAGGCGTCAGATCTATGAGGGAAAATCCGGGTCATGTGAATACTTCTCCCTTTACAAGCTATAATTTTCATGGCAAGGGAAACTTTGCATCAATTGTCGATACTGCTGTGCTTGGTGCCACCGAAGTAGATTTGAATTATAACGCGAACGTTGTCACCCATTCGGACGGTTATCTGCTTCATGGAATAGGCGGATGGCAGAACTGCCTCTATTCCAAATGCACCATACTTGCTATTCCGGCATTCAGGGACAGGATTCCTGTTATCGTTGATGATGTTACAACTCTCTGCGGACCCGGAGAACTAATCGACGTAATAATAACCGAACGCGGTGTGTGCATAAATCCGATTAGAAAGGATTTAATAAAAGCACTGAAAAAATCCACCCTTCCGGTCAGGAAAATTGAGGATGTTAAAAAGGAAGTTGATGAAATCTGCGGCGGTGCGCCTGCAAAACCACGGGTAAACAAAAATAAAGTTGTGGCCGTGATTAAATGGGTCGACGGTACCGTTCTTGATTCTGTTTTCCAGGTCAGGAAGTCTTAAAGCAGTATTATAATTCTACTTTGCCCAGCCCGGAAATACCGACAGGTCAAAAAGTAAATTTCCGGCAGTATAAAGGATTATTACCAGTACAATAACCCCGCTCAGGTTAAGTATGAATCCCGATTTAACCATATCTATAACCGACAGCTTCTCGCTTGCAAATACAATTGTATTGGGAGGAGTGGCAACCGGAAGCATAAATGCCATAGAGGAAGAAACTGTAGCTGCAATCATTAAAAGCAGGGGATGAAGATTTATTGCTACCGATAAGGATGCCATAATCGGCAGTATCATCTGTGCAACAGCTGTATTTGAGGTAAGCTCAGTAAGAAAATTAATTGTTACCGATACTATTATGATAATCAGCAGCGGGGAAAAATCAGCCATACCGTTAAATCTTTGACCGATATATTCGGATAAGCCTGATGCACCGAATCCCTCTGCCAATGCAAATCCCCCGCCGAACAAAATTATTATTCCCCATGGAATCCTGTTGAACACCAGTGAATCGAGTATCATTTTCTTTTCGGACCTGTTCGTTCTTGCCGGAATAGCGAAAAGAAGAAATGCCATCCCCACAGCTATCATACCGTCGTTTGCATATTTGGGATCGGGGAGAAGATTCTGCCAGCCGGGAAGATTAATAAAACCGAGATTAAGATCTCCCCGTGTAATCCATAAAACCGCAGTTATGAAAAATACTACTGCCACTGTTTTCTCTTCAAAACTTATTTTGCCCAAAGACCGGTACTCGCTTCTTATAAATTCGCGTTCAAGCTTCATTCCTGAATCAAATCTGAAATAGACTTTTGTAAGCAGAAACCATACAATTATGAGCATTAAAATGCTTATGGGAAGAGCGAATATCATCCAGTTTCCGAATGAAATCATAGGCGCTTCAGGAAATGATATTTTAAATATTCTTACGAATGCAAGATTAGGTGGTGTGCCGATCAATGTTGCAATACCCCCTATGCTGCAGCCGTATGCAATTGACAGCATAAGGCATTTTGAAAAATTATCTGTAGTATCCGATCCGAATTCATTCTCCAGTTTGCGCATTATTGACAGACCGATCGGCAGCATCATCACCGCTGTGGCGGTATTTGATATCCACATCGATAAAAATGCCGTGGCAGTCAAAAAGCCTGTGATAATCGCAGTGGTGCTCCCTCCGAAAAAAGTGATTATCTTTAGTGCGATTCTCTTATGCAGCCCCCACTTTTCCATTCCCAGTGCCAGCAAAAATCCTCCCAGGAATAAAAATATTGTGGAATTTATATAAGCACCCGCTATCTTTTCGGAATCGGTAATGTTGAGGAGCGGAAAAAGGATCAATGGAATTAATGATGTTGCCGCAAGCGGAACGGCTTCGCATATCCACCAGGATGCCATTAATACCGCAACTGCAGCCATCCTGCTTACAGCACTGTTTTGAGGATCAAGCTCTATGAAAAACAAGAAAAGAAGGAATAGTATTATCCCTGTAATGAAGCCGGCTTTCCTGAAGGTGTTCATAGAAACATATTGCTTGTAAATGGATAATTAGTGGATAAATTTACAAGAAATATCTTAACTGTCAAAAATCAGGCTGATGAGAATGGAAGCGGATGACATCCAGATCAGGATGTCATCCTTTCCGGAAGATTATTTGATGTCGTAGTCGATCAGTGACTGGCTGGCGGTCCTTGTTGTATCTGCAAAATCAATTCCCGAACCGGCAAATGCACCGAGTACGGTTGAATTTCCTTCCCATTTCACAACACCAATATCCTTTACTACCCAGCAGAATGCTTCATAACTTTGTGATATTGTTGCAAAAGGATTATCCGGATCCGGGAAAGTAAGTTTAAGTACATACTTTACTTTAAGCGCCTCTTTTGTAACCGTTCCGGAGGCAAGGTTCAGAACAACATTTTCCTTCCCGGTTACATTTGCAGATACATCGATTACATCAAGTACTATTATGAGATAGCTCAAAGTCATTTTGAATACATTCCAGCCCGCACCCTCATTAAGCGGAAGTGGAAATGCCTTTATTTCGGAACTTAAAGTAATGTACTGTATCAAGCTGTCAGGGATCGTTTCCCACAATCCGGCCGTATCGAGATTATAATAAATCCCGTCATTAGCTTTCCTGAAATAGGAAACAGACATATCCGGAATACCGCCGATAAAAATTGTATCCGT
>DJMM01000110.1 GCA_002435365.1 Ignavibacteriales bacterium UBA6490 | reverse complement strand
TTTAGCTTTCGGGATAGTTAAAAGATATGCGCTAATTTTCTCCTGCAGGTCGGTTAGTATTCCTATTTCCTTTGTATTGATTAGCTGATCAACGGCTTCAAACAAATTTACTTCAGGTTTATCAGGAAGGTATTCCCACTCCCTTTTTATCCAGTTAAAATAAATCTTGGAGATGTCGTAAGCATAAGGTTTTTTCAGATTCCCCAGGAGTTTATCTATTGATATTAGTGAAATTCCGGATATAAATAATGTTGTTATAAACCGGAATTCCTGAAACTCCGCTTCATTGAACTCGTTTTTCTTATTTGGATCGAAGCTCAGATAACCGCTTTTATACCAAATTGTTAAGGACGAGGGATTAATCTTATAACCCGGAGGCAGATCGTTCAATGTATAATTGAATAAATCCTGCTGATTTACCTTACGTAGATTCATACTGAGTTTACCTAACTTATATCAATTTTGGTAGAAAACTTAACCAATAAAAATGAAAATATAAAGAATTTGATAAATTTGCATCTTTATCGGCCCACCTTACGGGGATTCATATTTCAGTTTCAGGGATATTTAAGTATATTGCAGCGGTCGGTTTGCATTCTCTAACTGCTAAGTAATGGGATTTCTAATACTTGCTAAAACACACATAATGAATTTGTTAAATTTTTCATAATAATTTGTTATCCATTTATTTAAATTACAGAGTAATGATTTCCCGGAGAATTTAAATGTTTGAGAAAGAAATAAAGTTTATTGTCGATTATACGCTGAACAAGCTTCGGAAAGAAGTAGCGCACGTCAATATGGGGAGACTATTGAACAGCAGCATTCATCCCGCCATTATAAAATACTGTTCTGCAGAAATTGACAACCAGATAGGAGAAGACAGGAAGAAACTGCTTACCAATTCTTTTTTTGATTATTCAGGAAGGGAAATATCAAGATACTTCAGTCTCATCAATGAAGAAATACGCAAAAATTATAAGATGCGGAGTGAAGACCTTAAGAAACTTATAATCAAGGCTGCTTCATTCAATGCAAATTATGTGGTTCGGCCGGGCTGGACCCTGGCAAAATTTATTTTCAGCGATGAAAAAGAAAAAACGATTAAAGAGATCCTCAATTATTTTAACTACATATATTACTATAAGTACCAGATTGATGTTCTTTCCGCTTTTTTAAGCAAAAAGAAGATTACTTCGCTTACCCAGGAAGAATTTGTTATAACGGCAGGTAAAATTGATAAAGAGATTATTGCCTCCAGCAGGAAAGAAATCCTGAAAGATGGTATCACTTCAATTGCAGATTTCTTTAATGAAGGCGGAATGAGCAGGGAAAAAGTTTCACCTTACCTTATAGAATATTACTTTAAGGACAAAAAATTCACCGAGGCGGCCAACGCCCTGAAGGATATTTATCCGCAGGAGAATAAGCAGAAACGGCCTATTGCCGAGATTATTGAAAAATTATCAGGAATTTTGAAGGAAAATATCGAAATGCCGGAAATTCCTGAAATGCCGGAAACACCGGAACCGGAAGTTCAGCAAACCATGGCACCTCAAGCAGATACTGTACCTGAATTAAATGAGGAAACCGAACCGCCATCTGAATTTGACGAATTTACCGAGCAGGCTGTTACTGAAAAAGAGAATCTGACTGAAATTACCCCGGAGGAAACAGAAAAGATTAATGAAATTGAGGTTTCCGGGCAGGATAAAACTGACATTTCTGTTGAGGATACAAGCAGTAAAGAAATCCCGGAAGAAAAATCTCCGGCAACAAACGGATTAAAATTCGTAGACAACCTGTTAAACGGAAGCGGTAGATTAAATCAGCGCAAAGAGGAGAAGGAAAAATCAAAAACCGAAATCCAGGAAGAGAGTTCAGGTTTTAAGTTTTATACGCATGAGGAAGAAGAATCCGAAGATGTACCCGTTCAAAGCATCGGCCAGTACAACTTCAACAAGAAGGGCGACATTTTCAGTTTTCTCTCTAAAAAGGAGATTGACCGGATAGTTGAAAGCGTATTTAACGACGACCAGAATGAATTTGCGCAAACTCTTGATAGACTAATTGGGAGCAAATCCTATGAGGACGCATCCGGAATCCTAAAGAAAGTATTTCAGGATTACAAGATAAATCCTTACTCAAAAGATGCTGTTATGTTAACCAGCGCTGTGGCAAATTATTTTAACCAGGAATAAAAATGTTTATCGATTATGCTGAGGTTGAAGTAATTGCCGGGAACGGGGGTGACGGCGCAGTTGCGTTCAGGCGTGAAAAATACGTTCCAAAGGGGGGACCTTCCGGCGGTAACGGTGGAAGGGGGGGAAATATAATTATAAAAGCTCATCACAATCTTTCAACTCTTCTGGATTTCAGGTATAAGAAAATTTACAGAGGCGGTAAAGGTGAACCGGGTGCTGGCAGCCTCAAAGATGGGAAAAACGGCAAGGATATTACAATCAGTGTGCCTGTCGGAACAGTAATTAAAGAATCAAAAACCGGTAAGATATTATTTGATCTTGATGACGACGGAAAGGAAGTCGTCGCTGCCCGTGGCGGCAAAGGGGGCAAGGGAAATTCAAATTTTGCTACACCTACAAATCAGGCTCCCAGAACTGCTGAACCCGGCAGGCAGGGTGAAAGCCGCAAAATAATTCTGGAACTGAAACTTATTGCCGATGTAGGTCTGGTTGGATTTCCCAACGCCGGAAAATCAACCCTGATTTCAAGAATATCTGCTGCCAGACCAAAGATTGCGGATTATCCTTTCACAACTCTTGAACCGAATCTCGGAATTGTAAATTATAAAGATTATAAAAGTTTTACAGTTGCAGATATACCCGGCATTATTGAAGGTGCACATTTGGGAAAGGGATTGGGCCATAAATTCCTCCGCCATATTGAGCGTACAAGAATACTGCTGTTTCTTATCGACATTACCTCGGAAAATTACCAGAAGGAATATAACATCCTTATTAATGAGCTGGGGAACTACAGCAGAGAACTTGTTAAAAAAAGGAAAATTGTCTCTCTCTCCAAGGCAGATATCGCAGGTGACCGTGACATTCAAAAACTGCGAAAGAAAAAACTTGCTAATTCAGATTCAAAACTGCTGGTATTCTCATCTGCAACCGGTGAGGGTCTTTCAGAACTTCTTGATTATATGTGGGAGGAGCTGGAACTGCTGAACAAGGTTCCTGCCTAATTCATTGTTTGAGGAAATTAAAACGTGCTATCTGACTTGAAGGCCAGAATAAGGCCCGCTGCTGTTGCATCCGCACCCTGAATTTATTAACAGACATTTGAAATAAAACTAAATCTGGCTATATTTGCGGGTTATATAATAAAATGGCGGGGTAGCTCAGTAGGTCAGAGCAGTGGAATCATAATCCACGTGTCGGGGGTTCAAATCCCTCCCCCGCTACATTTTTTATTGGAGAATCATATGTATAATTTAATGATAATATTATCTTCCTTAATTGCTGCAATTCTTATTGTAATAGTGCTCCTGCAGTCGAGTAAAGGAGGAGGGCTTGCAGGTACCTTCGGAGGTGCTGGAATGGGAACGATGTTTGGTACACGCCGTACCGCAGATTTCCTTAGCAGGGCGACCTGGTGGCTGGCAGCAGCTTTGGTAGTTTTAGCAATAGTGGTAAATCTTTTCTTTCTGCCAGGTGCAACAACCAGCAGTCAGAGAGAGAGTATAATTCAGGGAAGCCAGAGAACAGTGCCGACAACTCCTTCTGTCCCCCAGCAGCAGCCGCAGCAAAATCCGTAATATTTTTCAGAATCCCGGTGTTACAAGCCGGGATTTTACTATAATACCGATTCTATTTCCTTATCAATATTATAAAAAGAAATCAATTTCCTGAGCACCTGCTCAACAATAGCATCCGGACATGACGCCCCGCTGGTAACTGCAATGGAGGCTGGTTTTCTTTCCGGAAGATATCTTTCAGTGAGGATTTCCTTATGCGAATGAATATCAAAATGGGATATCTTCTCACCGGAAATAATTTTTTCAGCGGAGGAAATAAAGAATGTCTTAAATTTGCTTTCGCATAACTCAACAATGTGAGTAGTGTTCGAACTATTATAGCCACCAACTACAATTGCAATGTCGGCATCAGATTTCAGCAATCCGTAAGTGGCGTCCTGGTTCTCGTTTGTGGCATAGCATAGGGTATCATGCGTATCGGCAAAATGTTCATCAATTCTCTCCGCGCCATATTTATCCAGCATAACTTTTTTAAGCAGTGATGCAATTGCTTCAGTTTCTGTAGCAAGCATTGTGGTTTGATTAACAACACCTATTTTAACAAGATGCTTTTGTGCATCAAAATCAGGTGAATGCCTGTCCTTAAAAAGACTGTAGAAATATTCATGCGATAATTCACCTTTAATAACCGCCGCCAGCTTCTGAGCCTCCTGCAAATCTCTTACAATAACCGATGGGCTCTTCTGAACGGAATGAGAAAAAGTGGCTTTTGTTTCCTCATGATAATGTTTTCCATGGATAACAACGGTATAGTTTTCATCACCCAGCTGGACAGCCCGGTTCCAGACTTTTTCAACAAAAGGACAGGTTGTATTGTACCTGTATGGATCGATCCCCTTCTCCGTGAGCTTCTTTTCAATTTCAATTGTTGTTCCGAATGCCGGTATGATCACAATATCCTCACCGGACAGCGCATCCCAGTCTATCAACGCATTCCCTGAAATATCCATAAGGAATTCTATCCCCCTGCTGCGCAGGTCTTCATTTACTCCGGGATTATGGATCATTTCACTCAAGAGATAAATCTTTTTACCGGGATTCTCTTCAATTGTCCTGTAGGCTATTTCAATTGCATTTTCGACGCCAAAACAAAATCCGAAATGTCTTGCCACATAAAAACGCACATCGCCGAGATCCAGGAGTGATGGAGTGAAGTCTTTTTTCCGGGGATCTTCAAGTTTACGCTTTTCTTTGAGCCGCGTAATCAAAGAACTTTTATAATAAACTGGTAAATCAAATTTTCTCATGAAACAGGGAAATATTAAAACATTAAAATATAAAAACTAACTTTGCTTTACAGGTCACAAAAACCCGTTTATCAATCTCATACCGGTTTTCTGCTATAATTTAAATCTTATTCTCAGCACACCATCATTAAAATCGTGTGAAATTATGCGGAAGCCTCCTATTTCCGAGGTATTCTTGACATGCGGGCCGCTGCATGGACATGCATCATAGTCACCGATATGAATAATTCTAATTCTGTCACCTGCCCCGTCGGGAAGTCTTGAAAGATTATATTTCGATTCAGCTTCCTCTTTTGAAATAAATTCTTCTGATACTCCGAGATTCCGGGTTATTATTTCATTTACCTTATACTCCACCGATTTTATCTCCTCTACATTCAGATTTCTGTCAATATGATAATCGCATTTCGATTTTTTCTTTTCAAGGTGGGCGCTGAATGCGCGTCCCGTACCAAACATATTGACCATAGTCCTGTTAAGAATATGCTCAGCGGAATGCATCTGTGGATCGTAGTTTTTTTTGTTTTCCATAATTCAGATCATTATTTCTCTGCCAAAATAAAAAAATATAATCTATGTACAAATGAGAAAACTGTCATTTCCTGTTCTCTGCGCATCAAAAAAAAAGCCGTTCTGTTCAGAACGGCTTATTGAATTGTATAACCTGTTATTTCCTTACTTTGAAGTTAGCTTTAAAATACTCTCTCCGCAGCTGTGCAATAGCATCCATGGATATTCCTTTGGGGCATTCCGCAGAGCATGCTTCGGTATTTGTACAGGAGCCAAAGCCTTCCTTTTCCATCTGTGCAACCATAGCCAGCGCCCTTCTTTCACGTTCAATTTTACCCTGGGGTAGACGAACAAGATGTGAAGCTTTGGCAGATACAAACAGCATTGCCGAGGCATTTTTGCATGCGGCAACACATGCGCCGCAGCCTATACATTCAGCAGCATCGAGAGACCATTCCTGGTCATCTTTAGTAATAGGGATTGCGTTTGCATCGGGAGCACCGCCGGTATTTACTGAAATAAATCCGCCTGCTGCAATAATCCTGTCGAAAGCAGAGCGGTCAACAATAAGATCCTTAATTACCGGAAATGCAGCCGCG
Organism: Ignavibacteriales bacterium UBA6490; assembly: GCA_002435365.1. GTDB lineage: Bacteria > Bacteroidota > Ignavibacteria > Ignavibacteriales > Ignavibacteriaceae > UBA6490. Next base: position 13,441 of record DJMM01000110.1, on the reverse strand, counting down.
CGCCAGGGCTCAATAACAATGGTTTGTCCGTCATGGAAATGGCGCATATAAAGCTGACATGTGGTTATCTCACGCAGGGGTCCGTGAGGTCTTCCATTAATATATACACCGCAGCTTCCGCATATTCCTTCGCGGCAGTCATGGTCGATAGCAATGGGATCTTCACCTTTTTTAATCAGCTCTTCATTCACAACATCGATCATTTCAAGGAATGACATATCGGGAGATACATTAGTGGCATCATAAATCTGGAAGCGTCCTTTGTCCTCCTTATTTTTCTGACGCCATACTTTAAGCTTTAAGTTCATATTCTTTGCCATTATTTATAACTCCTTTGCGAAGGTTGAACATTTTCAAACACAAGTTGTTCTTTGTGGAGTTCGGGTTTAACATTTTGACCCTTGTATTCCCATGCAGCAACAAATGCAAAATTCTCATCATCTCTTTTTGCCTCATTTTCTTCAGTCTGGCTTTCTTCCCTGAAATGCCCGCCGCACGATTCTCTTCTCTGAAGCGCATCTTCAGCCATAAGCTCACCCAGCTCAAGAAAATCCGCCACACGGCCGGCTTTTTCAAGAGACTGATTCAGCTCTTCATTACTGCCGGGAATATAAACATCATTCCAGAATTCCTCGCGGAGGGTGCGTATCTTTTCAACCGCAGTTTTCAAACCATTTTCGCTTCTGCTCATACCGACAAAATTCCACATAATATTTCCAAGCTCACGGTGGAAATCATCAACTGTGCGTTTTCCTTTTACTGAAAGAAGCTTACGGACATTCTGTTTAATATTCTCCTCGCATTCTTTAAATGCAGGATGATCAGTGGAGACCTTCTCTTTTTTCATCTCCGCCAGATACCCGCCGAGCGTATACGGAATAACAAAATAACCATCTGCAAGACCCTGCATCAGTGCACTTGCACCAAGCCTGTTTGCACCATGATCGGAAAAGTTACATTCGCCCAGCGCAAATAAACCAGGCACCGTGGTCATCAGATTATAATCAACCCACAGTCCGCCCATTGTATAATGGGAAGCAGGATAGATGCGCATCGGTACATGGTACGGATCTTCGGCAGTTATCAGTTCATACATCTCAAAAAGATTGCCGTATTTTTCTTCAATCTTATCCCTGCCGAGTCTTTTAATCGCATCATTAAAATCAAGATAAACTGCAACGCCGGTTGAACCGACGCCTTTATCGGCATCCACCATCTCCTTTGCGTTTCTTGATGCGACATCTCTGGGAACGAGATTACCGAATGAAGGATATTTTCTTTCCAGGAAATAATCCCTTTCTTCTTCAGGAATCTGACCTGGCGCCCGCTTGTCGCCTGGATTTTTTGGAACCCATATCCTGCCGTCATTTCTCAGACTTTCGCTCATAAGCGTCAGTTTTGACTGGTATGATCCGGAAACAGGAATACAGGTGGGGTGTATCTGTGTAAAACATGGATTACCGAAAAAAGCACCTTTTTTATAAGCACGCCATACAGCTGTACCATTAGAACCTTTGGCGTTTGTGGAGAGGTAAAAAACATTACCATATCCGCCGGTGCACAGAAGAACAGCATCGGCAGCATATGACTCTACATCTCCATTGATAAGATTTCTGACCACAATACCGCGTGCCTTACCATCTATTAAAACCACATCCAGCATTTCGCGTCTTGTAAACATCTGGACCTGTTTTAGCCCAACCTGCCTCATCAGAGCACTATATGCACCGAGAAGAAGCTGCTGCCCGGTCTCGCCTCTTGCATAAAATGTACGGGAGACCTGGGCTCCGCCAAAGGAACGGTTGTCGAGGAGTCCTCCATATTCACGGGCAAACGGAACACCCTGTGCCACGCACTGATCAATTATATTATTGCTTACTTCCGCAAGACGGTATACATTTGCCTCCCGGCTCCGGTAATCGCCGCCTTTTATAGTATCATAAAAAAGACGGTAAGTGCTGTCGCCGTCATTAGGATAATTCTTGGAAGCATTTATGCCGCCTTGTGCTGCAATGCTGTGAGCACGTCTGGGACTATCCTGAAAACAGAAAATTTTAACATTATAACCGAGTTCGGCAAGAGAGGCTGCAGCGCTGGCACCAGCTAAACCGGTACCGACTACAATTACATCATATTTTCTTTTATTGGCAGGGTTGACAAGTTTTAGATTGAACTTATGATTTGTCCATTTCTGAGATAGACCGCCTGCTGGTACTTTTGATTCTAATTTCATAATTACATCCCTCCCGACATGCTTCTAAAAAGGAAATAAATTGGTATAGATGCGAATCCAGCACATATAACAACTGCGAAAACAATACCAAAACCTTTAATAAAAGGAGTATATTTATTATGATTCAGACCTAAGGTCTGAAAGGCACTCTGCACGCCATGGATAAGGTGGAATGCAAGAAGCACCAAGGCCAGCAAATAAAATCCTGAATAGACGGGGTCTGAGAAAGCCTCGATTACTCCTTCATACATGCTGCCTGGAGCATCTCCCAATCTGTACGGAAAGAAAAATGTACGAAGATGTATGACCAGGAAAATAAAAATAATACTGCCGCTGAGGATCATGGTTCTTGAAAACAATGTGCTGTTAGCTGAGGGATTATAGGACTCGTAAGCCTGTCCCCTGGATCTTTTGTTTAGGAACCATAACCTTACACCGTTTACGGCATGGTAAAACATAAGAATGAACAAACCGTACTCAATAACCCTGATAATAATATTGTAGGGACTAGCCATAACTTCGGAAAAAGTCGTAAAGGCTTCCCCGCCGTCATTTATTAACAAGAGCAGATTTCCCCCCAGGTGCTCCAGCAGAAATAATGCGAGGAAAAGTCCGGTTAAGGCCATAACCAGCTTTTTCCCCAGCGATGAGTCAATGAATTTTATGAACCAACCCATTAAGTATCTCCTTATAAAGCTTCTTTAATTTAGGATGAATATGATTTTATTTTGGGATTGATGAAAAGATTTGCAGAAAAATACATCATTTAAATAATTGTTTTATTTAATTCAACTTATCAAAATATGTTTTGAAAATCAATTAAGACTGTAAAAAATTGCATAAATCATAAAGAAAAAAAATATTTTTACCAGACAGAAAATAGCTGCTGACCGGACTTTAAAATCCGGTATTCTAGCCTTCGCATCAAGCCGACTGCTGCGTCCCTCCAAATCATAATTAATGACGCTCTATGCCTCTCATTCGTGGGAAGATAAGAGGGAGATAAGCACAATCCGGGTTATTTTCATTCTAATTTTGAAGTTTGATGCTACAATGATATTTTAATAAAGTGTTCTTTGAACATTATTTACGGTTTCCCGGTAGTAACGGGAATCATAGGGAATCCGGTTCAATTCCGGAGCTGACGCGCAACTGTATTGTCCTTTATGGACTCAGCCAGGAGACCTGCCGTAAAATCAATTAATTCACCTTCGCGGGTAAGGTCGGAATTGACATTTGATGAGAAATCATTTCTGTTATCCCTCACTGCTTACCACGAAGTTACGCTGTATTATTTATACTCAAGGAGTAACTTCTATGGATTATAAAAAATTCTTGATGCTGTTTTTCCTGTTTGCAGCTTTTTCTCCTCTCTTTGCCCAGGAGGAGGATTTCATCCCGTATTACAGACTTTCTGATGTCGTAGTATCTGCCACAAAAACTGAAAACCCTGCAATATTTCTGGCAAGTTCTGTGTCTGTTATTGATTCTGCAGAGATTGAGAGAAGGGAAAAAATTCTTCTTCTCGATATCCTTAAATCTGAATACGGCTTGTCTTATACCTCTCAGGGAAACCCCGGTGCCCTGTCATTTGTAAGTATACGAGGTGCTAATACCGGTCATACACTGGTACTCATCGACGGTATTGAAATGAACATGCCAACCGATCCCGGCAATACATTCGACTTCTCAACCGTCACTACAAATAATATAGAGCGGATCGAGATTCTGCGCGGACCGCAAAGTACACTCTACGGAAGCGATGCTTTGGCCGGAGTAATTAATGTTTTTACTAAAAAAGGTTCCAGGGGTTTATCCCTTAATCTGCTCTCAGAAGCAGGATCTTACAATACTTTCAGGGGAAATGCAGGGGTTTCCGGAGGCGGAGATATTTTTAATTTCAATATAAATTACGGAAGAGTATCTTCCGATGGATATTCTTCTGCTTCAAAAAGATTCGGGAACACTGAGAACGACGGATTTTCTAATTCAACTATCAGTGCCGGCGGTGGAATATATTTCTCACCTTCTTTTGAGATGAACCTCAGGTATCATTTTACTGCTGCAGAGGCTGATCTAGACAGGTCAGGCGGTCCTTCAGGCGATGATCCCACATATCTTTCCGAAGTCGAAGAGTCCGGATTCAGGGGATCAGCAAAGCTAAGCCTCTTTGATAACAAATGGGAGCAGACTGCAGGTTTTTCATTTAACAGGAATTTCAGAAAATACAGGTTCGACGAAACTCCCCTTCACCCATCATCCTCCAGAAGTCGCTACGATGGGAATAAAATAAAAGTAGATTGGATGCATAACCTGGCTCTGCCGTATAACGTTTTAACCGCGGGCATTGAGTTCGAGGAAGAAAAAACTGTTTCAGATTACGCGGAAACCGGTGCATTTCCCTACTCAAGTTTTCTTCCGGAATCGCGGAACAACACTTTTGGAATTTATCTCCAGGATCAGTTTAATTACGGTCATGCGTTATTCATAACTCCCGGCTTAAGATATGATGATAATAAAATTTTCGGTTCAAAAATAACCTATAGTATAGCTCCTGCTTACTTTATATGGTCTACCGGGACGAAAATCAGAGGTACTTATGGAACGGGCTTTAAGTCCCCTTCGCTCTTCTATCTCTTCGATCCGGTTTACGGAAATGAAAATCTCAGACCTGAAGAAAGCAAAGGATGGGATGCCGGAATTGAACAGTACTTAATTAATTCTAATCTTACTGCAGGCTTAACATACTTCAAAATGGATTTCGTAGATATGTTCGGGTTCGATCCTCAAACTTATAAGACAGTAAATATTTATAAAGCATCTACCGAGGGGGTGGAGTTTTTCTTTTCTGTCCGACCTATCGGCAGTATCAGCTTAAAATCAAATTACACATTTACGCAGGTAAAAGATAAAAGCGACGGAAGCGGCTCATCCGTGCTTTTAAGAAGACCAAAACACAAGGCTTCGTTGCTGATTGATTATAATTTTACTGATGATGCATATGCCGGTTTAGAGGTTTTATATACCGGGAAAAGGAGTGATATCTATTATCCGCCGGATTTTATGCTTCCGCCTGAAAATATTATCATGAATGATTATTTTCTTATCAATTTAAGCTTATCTTACAAGATTTCCGACCAGGTAAAACTATTCGCGCGGCTTGAGAATCTTTTAAATAAGCAATATGAAGAAATTTACGGCTTCGGCACACCCGGTTTTTCTGTTTATGGAGGTGTGAAGATTGAGACTGGAGATTTTTTCAGGTAAAGAAATGAATTTCTTTTAATTTAATTTTATATTATTTAAGTTGTAATTATAAATTCAAGGAGAATCGATGAAACGTGAAGTGAATCCCCGCATGTTAACACTTACAGGAATGGTACTAGCGGCGGCAGTTATAAGATTATTACCCCATCCGCCTAATTTTGCACCAATTGCAGCTATGGCTCTGTTCGGAGGTGCATATTTTACAAATAAGAAATTAGCTTTTATTATCCCATTAGCAGCCTTGTTTTTATCAGACATGGTGATTGGCTTCCATTACCTGGTGCCCGCCGTATATGCAAGCTTTGCTGTTATAGTATTGATCGGAATGACCGTTAAAACGATGAAAGTAAAAAATTTGTTTCTTGCATCGGTATCGGCGTCTGTGTCATTTTTTATATTGACGAATATGGCTGAATGGTTATTTGGTGTAATGTATCCTAAAACCCTGACGGGACTGGCAATGTGCTTTACGGCTGCTGTTCCGTTCTTTCATTATACCTTATTAGGCGATCTGTTCTTTGTATCGGTAATGTTTGGTGCTTTTGAACTGATCCGTCTAAAGTTCCCAATACTTTCTAAAGCTTAGCTCTAATAATACTCTAAGAAAAAAGCGGACTAAATGTCCGCTTTTTTTTACACTCCTAAGTGTTTAACAGTAAACTAAAATTAAGAATTATTTCATTAGTATAAATTTCTTTGTCGATTTATACTGTCCCGCGCTCAATGTATAAAAATATACTCCTGCGCTTAATGAAGAGGCATCGAACTGTACCGTATATTCACCTGATTCTTTAAATTCATTCACCAGGACAGCCACTTCTTTTCCGATAAGATTATAAACTTTGAGCATTATCGGCGCCCCGCCCCCGGGAACAGCATATTTAATATTTGTTACCGGATTGAATGGATTAGGATAATTCTGATAAAGGGTAAATTCATTTAGTGTAATTTTCTGAACATTTACTTCTTTACTGTATTCGTAAGTGCCGTCGAAATCCACCTGTTTTAACCTGTATACCGAGGAAGTCTGCAGGGGAAGATTGTCAGTAAATGTATAATTCATCTTCTCGGTAATGGTTCCGCTGCCCTTAACAAATCCGATCTTTGACCATGAGGAGCCTTTCGCTTTTCTTTCAACTTCAAAGCCGGAATTATTTTTTTCGGATGAAGTGGACCATCTTAATATCACTGAACCGCCCTCTCTTTCAGCGGTAAAAGAAATAAGCTCAACCGGTACAGGAAAGTAATTCGCCGCTTCGTAGGCGTTTATAATTCCCCAGCCGTAATATTTATCGGGCGTAGTATGCCTGGAAGCTGTCATTCTTAATGCTTCCCTTACCTGCATAGGAGTGAGGTACGGATTATAACATAAAACTAGCGCTGCAGCTCCTGCGGCAAGGGGACAGCTGAATGAAGTTCCGCTGCTGTATGTATATGATGTATTACCGTAGGGACTTGCAACTCTTACAGAAGATCCCATAGCCATTATATCCGGTTTAATTCTTCCGTCCACTGTTGGTCCAACGCTGCTGAAGCTCGATCTGACTCCACTGCTTGTAACAGCACCAACAGCAATTACGCTGTCGCCGTCCGCAGGTGCCCCCAAGGTATTATGGGTAGCATTATCATAATCGTTTCCTGCAGAGTTCAAAACAACAATTCCTTTTTTAACCGCAAGATCAGCTGCAATTGTAATTCTTGCGGTATTGCCGTCCATGGTCTGCCAGGTATAGCTTGTAAAAGGCGGATCAAAATCAGTGTATCCCAATGATGTTGATGTTACATCAACTCCGATGCTGTCTGCCCACTCAAGTGCAGCTATCCAGTTATCTTCTTCAATCGGTGTTTCGCTGTCCGTATTCTCAGTTTTTGCAAGGATAAAATTGGACTGGAAAGCCGGACCGATTATCTGGCCATCTTTATATCCTCCGATAGTGGATAAGGTCTGTGTTCCATGTGTGCCTGTACCCATATCGGTACTGTCGCCCACGCCGGGATCATTATTTACAAAATCCCACGCGGCAATTATATTCATCGAAGCAAATGCTTCATGGGAGAGCCTGTTAAAGCCTGCATCCATAACGCAGATTGTTACTCCCTGTCCGTAATAACCAAGAGTGTGCAGGGCAGTCACATTTATCTGCTGATTCTGGGTTAAAGATGAACCGTAATTTAGGAGAAATTCTCCACCTTCCGAGGTCTGCTTCAGAACAGAGTTATCGGATGGTTGTTCATAATCTTTCCTAAGTTTTTCAACAACGTCAAGATGTTTAACAAAAGAGAGTGCCTCTATCTGCGGGATCCTGGATTTTTTCAGATACCCGCTTACTCCGTTGAACCATTTTGACTTCTGTTTAAGCTTAAACCCTGTTTCAGCCAATTCATCAACATAAGCAGAATTTACAGGTAAATCTTCTATGCTGATAAGTGAATTTTGAGGGAGTACTTTTCCCCGGCGCTTAAGGCTTTTATTACTGACCACCATTTCAGGCAAGTTCAGAAGTGAGCTCTCACCCCCTTTATCTTTAAAAAAGATCCAGACCAGTATATCTTCCTGTTCAGAAATCGTGTTCAAAGAATATCTCAGGTGTTCAGATAATTTTTCCGCGGGCACCTGCGAAAAGACAGGAAATGCCAGCAAAAAGTATAATATTATTAATTTTTTCATTTAGGTTTTCAGATATTATAAAAAAAATGGAAAGTATATAAACTGAATAAAAGTAATACTTGTTCCTTTGATATATAAAATATTCCCGGAGAACATATAAAAATTACTTAATGTCTGATGTAATTCCAAAGGGATAATTTATTTATAATTTGTCAGTGGCAACAATATTTCGTTAAAAAGTATTCGATTATTTGTGCTTCATTACTTATTTTGGCGGTCATTAATTTCAGGATTGAGTAATGAGATTCCTTTACCTTGGTTTGATTCTCCTCAGCAGCATGCTGTTTGCCCAGGATTATTCAGACTATATAAAGACTGCTGAGGAAATTACAAGAAAAGCTTTGAATGACCAAAGCGGTTACAGAATGCTGGAGGAGTTGTGCAGCATTGGTCCACGACTCACCGGCTCTGAAAATTACAATCGTGCATTATTATGGGCTAAAGCCAGGATGGAAAATATGGGTCTTGACTCTGTATGGCTCCAGCCTGTAATGGTTCCTCACTGGGAACGCGGAAACATTGAAGAGGCGGTTTTAACCAGCGGCTCTATTGTAAAGAATTTATCTGTTACTGCCCTCGGAGGAAGTATCGCCACCCCCCCGGAAGGAATCTCTGCAGAGGTACTTGAAGTAAAATCATTCGAGGAATTGGAACTGCTTAAAGAAAAAGCAAGGGGTAAAATCATATTCTTCAGCAGACCATTGGAACAGGGATTGTTAAATACATTTGCGGGATACGGAGGAGCCGTTGACCAAAGATCCTCCGGAGCAATGAATGCTGCCAGGTATGGAGGCGTTGCAGCAATAATAAGATCTGTAACTACAAAATATGATAATGTACCGCATACCGGATCGATGAATTATTCGGATACGCTTCCGAAAATACCAGGTGCGGCTTTAGGATACATCGATGCCGATTATTTAAGCAAGATGTTAAAGATAGATCCTCAGCTTAAATTAACTCTTAAATTCAACTGCCGGAAACTTCCCGATATTAAATCATATAATCTGATCGGTGAAATAAAAGGCTCTCAATACCCGGACGAAATAATTTTAACAGGCGGACACTTTGACAGTTGGGATGTCGGCTGTGGTGCACACGACGATGGCGCCGGATGTCTGCAGTCTCTTGAAGTTCTTGAATTATTCAAAAAGCTGAATCTGAATCCCAAGCGGACTATAAGATGTGTCTTTTTTATAAATGAAGAAAATGGTCTAAAAGGAGCCCTGGAATATGCCCGTTATTACGATTCTATCGGCACTTACCACATCGCAGCTATAGAATCTGACAGAGGAGCTTTTACTCCTGAAGGATTTGATGTTGAATCTGACTCCCTTACCATCAAAAAAATAAGCGATTGGCTCCCGGTTCTTAACAGGACAGGAATCGAATATGTGAAAAACGGCGGCAGCGGAGTAGATATTTCAAAGATACAGAATATTAAGGCCAGGATCGGCTACGTTCCCGATGACCAGAGATACATGGATGTTCACCATTCTGCTAACGATACTTTCGAATCTGTTCATCCGAGGGAATTCGAACTGGGGGCAGCAGCAATAACCGTTCTTGTTTATTTATTAAGCGAAGAAGGAATTTAGGTTCAATCTGCGGAGACAGATTGAACCTAATGTTAAAAATTTATTTTAAGATGGTCATTTTTTTGACGATGTCTGATGATCCCCAGGTAAGTCTGTAAAAATATAGTCCGCTGGACAAGCCTGCAGAATTAAAATCCACATGGTAACTTCCTGCAGTTTTTACTTCATTTACTACTGTTGCTACTTCATTTCCGATTACATCATATATTTTTAAAGTTACAAGATCTTCTGATGGTACCTGGTAATCGATTCTTGTAGACGGATTAAACGGATTGGGATAATTCTGTTCCAGCATAAATGAATTCACCGTGCTGCCGTCATTTACACCCACGGTCTGATCGCTGAATTCAAGATCATCCAACAGGAAATATGAACCGACATGTTCATCACCGACCGAATTTCCGATCAGTGCAATTATTATACAGTTATCCGGAGTAAGGGAATTGACATAGTTGATATCTGCTGCAAAATAAGTATAGCTGCCGGCGTTTGCAGTTGTTTCAAAACTACCTGCTGCAATTGCCTGGCTATTATTATAAAGCAGAACACCCACAGTAAAGTCATCACCCTGAACTGAATTAAACTGATAATAACCCCTGATCGATGCAGGTCTCTGGGTAAAAGCAAAACCGGTACCGCTCACACCCGAATTGATGTATGGCGGAACAATAGTGTTTGAGAAGCTGACAACCTCGCCACGCACTGCCCCTGTACCACTATGAGTGGTTGAGGATTTTGTTATGGTTGTCCACATACTAGGAAAATTATTGGCATACCAGTTATCAGGTGTGTTCCCCGTCCAGTTCTCAAATCCTGCATTCGGAATTTGGGCATAAAGCATGCAGGAAAGGAACAGAATAAAGAACGTAACTAAGGATTTCATACTCGACCTTTCAGCATTAATTTTTTTTGTTAATGATTTAAAACTATTCTGTTAATTTTACGGATTCAAACGTATATAATTTTATTATCATTAAAAATAGTGACATTCATAAAATATGATGTGCGGAAGGTTTTATAAATAAATTATGATGATTCGCTGTATTAAATAATGTTCGGGTTCATCATCTCTGCCGAAGCAGATCCGCTAAGTACAGCTCCTTCAATTGTGGATGGGAGTTTCGTGTTGATCCAGTCTCCTGCAAGAAACAGATTCTTAAAATTACTCTCCGGTCCCGGCCGGCTTTCCGGATCTATGGCCGGAATGAAGGTGGCCCTTTTTTCCTTGATTACTTTTATTACTTCTATTGAATTCATATCAATTTTAAACAGTTTAACCAGTTCTACCTTTAATAAATTCTCCAGTGCATTTATCGATAGATTAATCAACTCACCGGCACTGCTTATCACAATGGTATAATGACCGGGATGCTTAAAGATCCAGTGTACCGGAGAATCAGTTGTTGCAATAAATAAGTGTGGGAACAATTCGGTCCTTGTCCTGAAGTGCATTGTAAGAATAGGAGAATATGACATCTTAAAATCTCTGCTTACTGCACCGGGCAGAATTTTGTTAAGAACATATAAGGGCACGGCAGAAATAATATTTCCTGGATCAGTGATTACCCTTTTATTTGTAATGATCCCGATAACTCTGTCTTTTTTTCTGTCGGTCTCAAGCCTTACCACCCTTTCATTCAGGCACACTTCCGATTTGTTGTTCTGAAGATAAACCGCCGCCGGTACACAGAAAGCCTCGGAAAGCGGTTTGGCAGGAATTACCAAAGCGGACGCTTTTCTTCCTGAAAAAAATATTTTTAACAGAATATTTCTCAGAAGAACAGCCGATGCATTAACGGGACTGGTATTCATAGCCCCGATTATCAGGGTGTTCCAGAATATTTTTCTCAAATTATCACTCTGCTTATTCTGAATAAGCCACTCTTCTGCATTCAGTTTCTGAATATCTCTTTCTGAAGAAAAAGGAAGCTGAATAAAAAATCTCAGCAGGCTAAAACGTTCTTCCAGGGTGATGAGTCTGAACGAGAACAAACCCTTAATTAGATTAAAAGGGTATAATCCCCTGTCTGCCTTGAGCGGGAAATATTCACCTGATCTTTGGAATATAATTTCCAGATCCTTCTGGATATAAAAATTATCAACTGCATTTATGGTCCTCAGAAAATTGAATGTTTCATGATAACACCCCATCATAATGTGCTGGCCGTTATCATAAAGACTGCCTGAATTATCAGCATAAGAGATAGTCCGGCCGCCAAGCGAATGCGAGGCCTCAAGCAGAGTAACGGGATTTTTTTTCGAAGTGAGGAAAACGGCAGCCGATAGTCCGGCCATTCCGCCGCCGATAACTACAATTTTATTCATCAGTAAACCAGGCTGTATTTAGCCCAAACCCCTAACGAGATACCGATCTTTTCAAATTTAGTTACCTTAATATTCTTCTCGAATACATTATAATCCGCCCCGATAATTTTTTCAAGAAGCTTGTAATAGATATGCTGCATTGCCCGGGCAGCAAACATGGAGGGCTTATCGTCGAGATTCAAAGCTTCATTGGCTTTGTTGAAATAATATTTAGCGCGCTCAGCTTCATATTCCATTAGCGCCCTGAATCCGGGACTGTATATACCCTTAAATATTTCTTGTTCCGATATTCTGAATTTTTCAAGATCTTCCTGCGGAAGATAAATCCTGCCGTTCAAAGAATCTTTTTTGACATCTCGCATAATGTTGGTAAGCTGAAGAGCGATTCCGAGATTAACGGCAAAATCCTTTGCAGTATTATGTTTGTAGCCGAAAATTTCAATACACATAAGTCCCACCGTGGAAGCTACCCTGTAGCAGTATAATTTCAGATCTTCAAAATCTACATAGCGTTTGTTCTGAAGGTCCATCTCCATCCCTTTAAGGAGCTCAAAAAATGGTTCCAGCGGAATGTTGAACTGCCTGATGGTTTTTGCCAGGGTATTAAGTAGAGTGTAAGACGATTCTCCAATGAAAGCTTTTTCAAGTTCTATATGCCACTTCCGGAGCTTTTCGAATTTAACTTCAACCGGTTCAAATCCTTCATCAACAATATCGTCGGTTTCCCTGCAGAATGCATAAACAGTATTCATCGCATTCCTCTTGTCGNNGAGGCAGCAGATTAAAAGCATAATAGAAGCTGCTTTTACTCTTTTTGGCTATTTCGTGCGATTCATTCATTTCAGCAGAGATTTTAATAATATACCTGTAAAATCAATTTTACTTAAATGCGGCCTTATAAAAATATTGTAATTATTTTTTCTGATTTTCCTGATGATCGAAAGGCCGCCATCGATCGTCCATTTAATTTCAAGCCTGAATCTTCCTGTTAAAAAGGGCAGAAGTTTGCGCCCCTCATCAAAAAGATTTTCAGCACGGTCAAGATTAAACTTAACCAGATGTTTTAAATTATCATTTATTTGTCTTATCTCAAACAATTTTTCTGTAACACCGGAAGATTCCATCTCATCCTGTGCAAAATATATTCTTCCCTTTTTATAATCCGGAAGCACATCCTGATAAAAATTTGTCAGCTGCAAAGCGGTACATATCTTATCGGAAAAAGAAAAAGCGTCTTCTTTTCTTATATCAAACAGTTCCAGCATAAGTCGTCCCACAGGATTTGCAGAACGTCTGCAGTAATCCAGAACCTCCGGAAAGCTTGAATACCTGTTTTTTACCACATCCTGC
>DJMM01000107.1 GCA_002435365.1 Ignavibacteriales bacterium UBA6490 | reverse complement strand
TCCATAGCAAAAAGGTTTTGAGATGCATCGTCCACTTTTCCATTCAGGGATGTAAGAACGGTTGATATTTTTTCAGATTCGTCATAGAAATCAACTTTCACACCTTCATCCAGGAGAGTATACTGCCCTTCCGTAAAAACGCGGAGATGGCCTGTTTCCAGCACAGCTTTCGTTTTTCCGGAGTCAGAAAATATCACTCTTGAATTCCAGCTTTCCTGTGCGGGAAGTTCCTCTACTCTAATATTTTTATCAATCGCAGGCTTTACTTTCTCTTCACTGCAGGAAATAAGAGCAACTGAAATGAACAGACAAAATAGTAGAGGTAGTTTGTTCATCTCGGCCTTAAGCCCAAATTTATCAGATCGTGCAGGTGAATAATGCCAACCGGGTGGGGCTGTTCCTCATCATCAATAACCACAATGGAGGTAATTTTATAATTTTCCATAAGCTGAAGTGCAAATGAGGCAAGTATATTCTGCTTGATAGTTTTCGGATTTCTGGTCATTACATCAACAGCTTTAACATTTTTTATATCCAGTGATTTTTCAAGAAGTCTTCTCAGGTCACCATCCGTTATAATGCCGGTTAAAACACCGTCTTCATTAATAACGCAGGTAACACCCAGCCTTTTTGATGTAATTTCATAAATCACATTTTTTATTGACTGATCTTCATTTACAACGGGTATACGCTCACCGGTTATCATTATTTCCTTAATCTCAAGAGAAAGTCTCTTTCCCAGACTTCCTCCCGGGTGAAGATATGCAAAATCTTCAGCTGTAAATCCTCTCAGCTGCAATAATGCCACAGATAAAGCGTCACCCATAACCAGGGTAGCAGTAGTTGAAGAAGTAGGTGCAAGATCATGGGGACAGGCTTCCTCATCAACTGAAATATTAAGCAAAATATCGCATTCCCTGCTCAATCTGGAATCTTTTCTCCCGCTCATCGCAATTAACTTAACTTTCAATCTTTTAAGCAGAGGTAGGAGATTTATCATTTCTTCGGTTTCACCGCTTTTTGAAATAATAATCACCACATCTTCCTTTCGTACCATCCCTAAATCACCATGCAATGCATCAGTCGGATGAAGATAAATGGCAGCTGTACCGGTTGAATTTAGAGTAGCAACAATTTTTCTTGCAATCAGTCCGCTTTTCCCCATTCCGGTAAGAACTACTCTACCCGGACATTCATAGATCGTATATACAGCGTTCGCAAATTCACCGTCGATTCTATCAATCAATCCGGTAATTGCGCCGGCTTCGATCCTGATAACTTCTTTCCCTTTTTCAATAATCTGTTCGTGGTTCAACTCATGTCCTTTTTATAAATTTCTTAAATAGTCCCTTTTTCTCTGGTTGTTCAGGTTTATCGGGCATTTCAATATTAAACTTCCCAATGCTTTTATTATATAAATAGAAAGCTGAAATTAATTCATTATTTGTATAATTATCAAGGTTCAGGAAAAGTAATTTAGTATTAAAAACTACTTCCGGCTCCCTTATATTTTTCACAAAACACAAATTACTGTAAAATGCCCCCGTAGATATAAAATGATTGATCCCTGTTTTATAATCATACAACCAAAGTCTTTCATGGATTTTCGCAATTGCAATAAGATATTTGTCTTTTATAAGTACAATTTCCCTGACCGGTGAATTATCACCCGGTGCCCTACTGCCTGGTTCCCACTCCGGGTAAATTATATTGCCGGGTTGGGTCTTCTGACCCGGATTATCTTCACTAATATTAATTTCGAACTCAATACAGTCATCATTTTCCTCATGTATCACCACGTCATAAATACATTTGTTCTTTTCATAAGTACCGGCAGCAAATACCGGTGTATGAAATCCTGATATTTCGGTATCTTTGTTCCTTGTCAGAATAAAAGATCCTTCATCTGTCCCGACACTATTTAAATAATAATCTGTTATTATTTCCCGGTATTCATTGTATCCTGACTTTCGCTCCGGAAGGATATAAAATAGTACCGCCCGTTCTTCATCATTTAATTTTCTTGGTCTTTCGAATTCAAACATCTACTTTCCAGGAGGAAGTGATTTCACAACCTCATCAATTTTCTTTATCTGGGTCAGCAGTTCATGAAGATCTTTTAAAGGAAGCTGGCTTGCAGCATCACTCAATGCATTTTTCGGTTCGGGATGAACCTCGAGAAATAATGCATCAATACCAACTGCAGCAGCAGCCCTTGCCAGCGGCTTTATATATTCAGGCTGACCACCAGACATACTTTCTTTTCCCGGAAGCTGAACTGAATGGGTAGCATCCATAACTACAGGATAACCGAACTTCTTCATTATAACGAATGATCTCATGTCAACAATCAGATTATGGTATCCAAAAGTACTTCCGCGTTCAGTCAGCATTATTTTACTGTTACCGGTGGAGGCTACTTTATCAGCAGCATACCTCATCTCATCAGGGGCAAGGAACTGTCCTTTTTTAATATTTACAATTTTATTGGTTTTACCTGCAGCGATCAGAATATCTGTCTGTCTGCACAAAAAAGCAGGGATCTGCAGAATATCCACAAACTCTGCAGCTTTTTCAGCTTCCCTAGGTGAATGTACATCTGTCAATACCGGAAGATTATACTTTTTGCTTATGCCTGCTAGTATTTTTAATCCTTCCAGATCACCAGGCCCGGTATATGAATTAATACTCGTTCGGTTTGCTTTTCTATAGCTGGATTTGAAAATATATTTAATATTAAGATTTCTAGCTATTGCATCAATTTCAGAAGCAATATTATATGATAATTCCTCATTTTCGATAACACATGGTCCGGCTATCAAAACGAACGGATTATTATCCCCAATGGCAATATTGTTGATTTTTAACATATTATCCTTAATTGAACTACAATAATATAAAATAGGATTAAGGAAAAAAAATATCAATACATAGGTTCAGCTTTTGGAGCTGCAGCCGCATACTGATAAGATAACCAGGTCTTTTAACAGGTTTATTTAGTTAATTCAGATCATTTTAATGATTTAGGTGGTTGTTCATCCCTTTGGGGATTACAATTCGCCATTCCCCTCCCATCCATCTTATGTTACGCACCTGTAAGGAGATAATAGGGAGATAAACTTGAGGTAGCCCCAAAAGACGCAAAATGGGTATCTGAAAGGATGAGATATTTTGATTCAGAATGATAATCAGTTCCCTTTGGATAAAATATTCATCTATTGACTAAAAGACCGGCTGAAAAGATACTTTTCCTGAAGAAACTGTTTTATATTTATCAAAATAAAATGAGAAAATAATGCTGTTTCCAATAGGCGATGATAACCGTGACAGGAAAATAATTCCGTTTATGAATTATCTTCTCATTATTGCCAATATCTGTGTATTTGTATTCTTACAGGACCTTGGCAATAATTTTGATTTTACTTACGCCTATTCTGCTGTCCCTCAAGAGATTATCTCAGGAAAAGATATTGTAACTGAAGATATGGTTTACGAGGATCCGTTTACAGGCGACCGCTTCCGGGTTGAGGGCTTAAAAGCTTCACCTGCACCTGTGTATCTAACCCTCCTCACTTCAATGTTTATGCATGGCGGAATTGCCCACATTTTCGGGAACATGATATTCCTGTTCATTTTCGGAGACAATCTGGAAAATAAGCTTGGTCATTTAAGGTATTTGTTCTTTTATATCATAACAGGTTTTATAGCCTCATTAGCGCACATTTTTTCAACTGTATATTTCGGAGGAAATACGCTTATCCCAATACTCGGTGCCTCAGGTGCAATCTCCGGGGTGCTGGGAGGTTATATTTTACTTTATCCTCGCAGACGGGTGAGTGTGATCCTGTTTTATTTTGTAACCGATGTGCCTGCTATTGTTGCAATCGGGATGTGGTTCGTATTTCAGCTAATTAGCGGAATAGGGGTATTTGGTCCCGGAGCACAGCAAGGCGGAGTTGCA
>DJMM01000042.1 GCA_002435365.1 Ignavibacteriales bacterium UBA6490 | reverse complement strand
AACAATATATATTTCACAATGTTCCGGATCGGTAATTGAGCAGTCTGCAAGCTTTCCGGGAAGGTTCATGTTGTCAAGAGCATTTTTTCTTCTGGCAAGATCCCTGGCTTTCCGGGCTGCTTCTCTTGCTTCTGCAGCGCGCATACACTTTTCAATAATCTTTTTGCCGATGCCGGGATTTTCTTCAAGGAATTCAGAAAGTTTTTCTCCCAGGAGGGTTTCAACGGCGCTTTTTGTTTCGCTGTTGCCGAGTTTGGTTTTTGTTTGTCCCTCAAACTGCGGCTCCGCTACTTTAACGGATATAACCGCTGTAAGTCCTTCCTTAAAATCATCTCCGGAAAGATTTATCTTCCCCTCTTTCAGCAGACCGTTCTTATACCCGTAATTATTAAAAGTTCTTGTTAGCGCTGTTCTGAAACCCACAAGGTGTGTTCCGCCTTCGTGGGTATTTATGTTATTTACATATGAAAACAGGTTTTCCGAATATGTGTCGGTATACTGAAAAGCTATTTCTATCGGGGTGCCGTCTTTCTCTCCCTCGATATATATTGTTTTATGAAGAGGATCCCTCGTTTCATTAAGATATTTTACAAATTCAATTATACCGCCCTTAAAGTGATATTCTTCCTCTTCGCCCCCGTTCCTGGCATCTTTAATTTTAATTGTGATGTTCTTGTTCAAATACGCCAGCTCGCGCATTCTTTCTGCAAGGGTATCGAATTTAAACTTAAATGTCTTAAATATTTCGCTGTCAGGAAGGAAAGTAACTTTGGTCCCGGTATCGTTCTTTTTTGATTTGCCGGTTTTCTTAACTGGTTTAAGCGGGATGCCGCGTTTATATTCCTGAAAGTGCAACTCGCCGTTCCTTTTCACTTCCACTTTAAGCCATTCCGACAGGGCATTCACAACCGAGACGCCCACTCCGTGCAGTCCGCCCGAAACCTTATAAGAGGAATGGTCGAACTTTCCGCCTGCGTGGAGAACTGTCATAACAACTTCGAGCGCCGATCTTTTTTCTTCGGGGTGGATATCAACCGGAATTCCTCTTCCGTTATCCTCAACAGATACGCTTTCGTCTTTATGTATGGTGATTGTTATCTTATCGCAGTATCCTGCAAGAGCCTCATCAATGCTGTTGTCCACTACCTCGTTAACAAGATGATGAAGGCCCCTGGTGCTTACGTCGCCGATGTACATTGCGGGGCGTTTACGTACTGCTTCAAGCCCTTTTAGCACGTTTATATTTTTGGCGCTGTATTCGCCGGCTTTATTTTCTTGATTTGTCATATGTTTCCCGGATTTTCAGGTAACAAATTTTAACCCTGTTATCCTGTCCTCTTTAAAATATTTGTTTACTTTTTCAACTATTACTTGTTCATTAAATTTCATTTCGCTTCTCCACACGGAGTTCTCAACCCGCAGAAAGAGATTCTTTTTTTCAATCTTTACCGGTTCGGCAATTTTTGCGAGTTCGGGAAAAATCTTATGGAACTCGTCAACGATATCGAACTTTTTGATGTTATCTCTTACTTTTACTAAAGACGGTTCGTTTTTTAAAATGTCTGCCAGAGATCTGAAGCCCTCATACATAAGATATGCTGCCTCCGTTCAACTTAAGAACCGCATCAGATTTTTCCCGGCTGAGAAAAGAAAAGTCTGCAAAATCAGTAAGAGTAATAAATGCCTGTCCGACATTTTTTAGGTATTTGCTGATCCTGGAGGATCTTTTAGCGTCGAGTTCTCCAAAAACATCGTCCAGCAGAAACACCGGGGTTCTTCCTGTTATTTCCTTCAGATAAAAAAACTCTGCAAACCTGAGCACCACCTGAAACGTCTTGTTCTGTCCCTGAGATCCATAGGTCCGCAGGTTTATTCCGTTTATGCTGAAAACAAATTCGTCTTTGTGCGGTCCGGCAAGATTCTGTGCCCTTCTGATTTCATCTTCTCTCTTTTCTCTGAGCAGGCTGCCGAGCCTTTCCGAAACCTGGTCTCCGCTGTAATCTTCAAGGCTGCTGTAAATTACTTCGGGGGTTTCCTCGTCTTCCATTATCATTTTATAAGATTCCAGTATAAACCGGTTGAACTCTTCTATAAATTTTCTTCTGTGATTTATAATCTCTGTGCCCGCATTAATCAGGTTTTCCGTCCATGCTTCAAGTTCGTCAATGTTTTTTTCGCCTTCGCGAAGCTTAAAAAGCAGTGACGCCCTGTGTCTCAAAATCTTGTTGTAATCAAGCAAAATTTTCAGGTACGTTTCGCTCGCCTGTGAAATAACCGAGTCCACAAATTTTCTTCTGTCCGAGGGATATCCCTGCGTAATTGAATGGTCTGTGGGCGTTAATATTACTACCGGAAATTTTCCAATAAGTTCAGCGGGTCTTGAAATCGTTTTGCTGTTCCTGAAACAGTATTTTCTGTTTTCTTCCACAGAATAGTAAATTCTTATTTCGTCATCTGTTGCGTCGCTGAAGCTCCCTTTTATTTCAAAATCCTTTTCGTTAAACCTTACAACTTCGCCGTCGGAATTTGAATTAAGTCCTTTAGTCGTGCACAAAAAATATATTGCTTCAATTATAGACGTTTTGCCCTGTCCGTTGCCGCCTACGATATAATTCAGGTTTTCGGAAAATTTTAATTGTGTCTCTTTGTGGCTTCTGAAATTATTTAAATAAACAGACCTTAATACCATCTCTAATTATTTAACCGAACCGGCATTAACAACAGCATCAGATCTTCATTCTCTCCCTGCACAATCGGCTCAATTATACATGCCTTTGTGGGTGAATGAAGCTTAAATATAATTTCCTCTTCTCCAATATGCGATAATATGTCGTTAACATATATCGTATTAAAACCGATATCCATGGTCTCCCCCTTATACTCACAATAAATACTTTCTTTTGCGCTTGATCCATGGTCTACGTCCTCCGCGCTTACTTCAAGAGAATTTTCTTTTAAAGAAAATTTCACCTGCTTTGAATTTGACGAAGAGAAAAGAATCATCCTCCTGATTGCAGAATGCAGCTCTTCGGTTTTTACCTTCAGAATGTTTTCATTCTCTAAAGGAATAACGCTGCTGTACGAGGGATATTTTTCACCGATCAGCCTGGTTATAAAAACAAGATCTTCAAAATTAAACAGTGCGTGGGTTTTACTTAAAGATATTTTCAGATCCTCTTCATTAAGTATTTTCGATAAAACCGAAATTGCTCTTTCGGGTACGATATATTGTTCGTCTTCTTCAATAATCCTGCTTTTGTCAATATATTTAACAAGCCGGTGTCCGTCGGTGGTTACAAATCTCAGTCCTTCGCTGGAAAGTTCAAGCAATGTTCCTGTCATCGCGGGCCGCATATCTTCTTTACTCATAGCAAAAGAAGTTTGCTCAAGGGCTTTTTTTAGTTCAAGTCCGTTTATGGTAAGTTCCCTGCTTTTTGTTACCGTAGGTATTGCGGGAAAATCTTCCGGTGATGAGTATCCTATAAAATATACTCCGTTCTCGGCGGTAATTTTCAGTTTTGAATTCTTTTCTGCTTCGATCTTCAGCTGGGTTTCTTTCAGTGCTTTTATAATATCAAAAAGAAGCTTCGCCGGAACCACCATCTTAATGTTTTCAGATGCATCTACGTTTATCGATGACGTAAGTGAAATTTCCAGATCTGTTGCGTAAACAGTAAGAAGACCGTCTTTTATTTCAAAGAAAAAGTTTTCAAGAACAGGCATTGGTGTTCTAACAGGAACTGCCGGAATAACCTTCGCCAGCAGTCTCTCCAGATTTTTGCTGTTAACATTAAAATGCATCTGAATATCTCCTTATTTAAACGTCTAAATTTACTAAAAACGGAAAGAATTAACAATGAACTTATTAGTAATAATAAGTCCCCACAACATAGAAAAAGAAAAATTATTTGCCAGAATAAGCTGTTGGGAATAAACAGTTTTTTTATGAAAGATACCAACAGGCTAATAATTAATATTAATATATTTTTAAAATATTAATAATAATAATAAGGGTGTTAATATGTTTATATGTGCAGACAACCTTAAAATTATTTGTTTTTAAGCAGAAAGAAACATTGAAAAATGTGGACAAACAAACCCTTTACTACAAACAAACAACAGATGTTAATCCAGGCTGTCTTATCAACAAGAAAAAGCATTATTATCAACAGGTTATTAACGCCGTTAAACCGTTATTTAAAGAAAAGATTTTATTCTAAATCCATTAACCAAAAACATTATGATTTAACCGTTTTAATAATTTACTTGTCATATCTAGTGCTGTGGGGACCTGAAAGCAAAAAAGCATTTAAGGCTTAGCTCTGGAACAGACAGCCAAACCGGGCGGTCAGTGAGCCGGAAGAGACCGGAGAATAGCCCGCCCGTACCGTTGCGGAAGCACAATATCAACAAAAAGCCGGATATCCTTTCCAGGGGCCCAGCAAGCAGAATTAATTGAATCAACGGCATGCGCAAAAGAACCAATTAACCCAAGGGAGAAAAGCTAGGTGCTGCTGATCTCTATTTTTGTTCTAAGGGCATCTACCAGGTCCTTAAGCGAATTGTCGAGGAGCATATTTTGTTCGATCGCAGAGCAGGCGTGGATTACAGTGGAGTGATCACGTCCGCCAAAATTCAAACCGATTGATTTCAAAGAGGAT
The DNA here is from genome assembly GCA_002435365.1 of Ignavibacteriales bacterium UBA6490. Lineage (GTDB taxonomy): Bacteria > Bacteroidota > Ignavibacteria > Ignavibacteriales > Ignavibacteriaceae > UBA6490. The sequence continues at coordinate 74,847 of DJMM01000042.1, read as the reverse complement.
TTTGTCAACTCCTTTGAGAGAAACATAGCCAGCTGGCGAGCAAGCACAACTTCTTTTTTTCGGGTTTTATCCCTCAGTTTATTTTCATCGATATTAAGGTAGTTACATACGGCTTTGGTAATATTTTCAATAGTAATATTAACCTTTCTGTCAGTAGCAATTTCCTTTACCGTTCTCTTGGCAAGATCCAAAGAAATCTCTTTTGAATTTAAGGACGCATTTGCAAGAAGTTTGATCAGGCAGCCTTCCAGCTCCCTTATATTAGAAGTTATATTGGTTGCTATATATTCCAGTATCACCGAGGATATTGTCATTCCGTAATCGTCCGCTTTGCGCTTAAGAATCGCAATTCTTGTTTCAAGATCAGGGGGCTGTATATCGGCGGCAAGACCCCACTGGAACCGGGAGATCAGGCGCTCATCCAAACCCTTCAAATCCTTGGGGGGCTTATCGCTTGAAAGAATTATCTGTTTTCTTGATTGATGGAGCGTGTTAAAAATATGAAAGAAAAGATCCTGTGTCTTTTCTTTGCCGGTAAGGAACTGAATATCGTCTATAATTAAAACGTCCATACTTCGGTAAAAACCGGAAAACTCGTTTATCTTGTTGGATTGTATCGCCTCAACAAACTCCACAGTAAACTGGTCTGATGAAAGATAAATAATCCTTTTTTCAGGAAAGCCTTTTATTATCTTGTTTCCGATGGCCTGTACAAGATGGGTTTTACCCAGTCCGACACCACCGTAAACAAAAAGCGGGTTGAACGAGGTTCCGCCCGGATTATCTGCAATAGCACCGGCAGCGGCGCGGGCAAGCTGATTTCCCTCACCCTTTATAAAATTATCAAACGTATAGCGGGGATTCAGACAGGATTCAAATTCCGGCTTTGCTTTGGCGGGAGCAGTGTTGTTTTTTCGGGGAGGATCCTCCGGTTTACTTTTAAAATCGAGTTCGGGGTCATCCTTAATTACAAATTCAAGTTTCGCGCCCGAACCAAGAATATCTTTTATTATTCTGTTAATCAGGGTGTTATAGTGTTCATCAATCCACTCCCAGAAAAAATTGCTCGGCAGCTGAATCTTTAATGTTGAATTTTTCAGTTCCAGGGGCTTTATTGGCAGGAACCAGGTGTTGTATGTCATCAGAGTGACATTCTCTTTTATCTGTTTCAGGCATTCTTTCCAGATCACGGAGTGAGAAAGCGAATTTCCCGAATCATTATTTTCTTGAACGAACATTTGTAATTTATCCACAAGAGAAAAGTTAAAATTTTACTGATTAATCTCAAAAAACAACTATTTCGACACAACCCCCAAAACCGATACTAACAATTTGTTAACATTAAGTAAACCGCCACAAAACACTACAGACAAAGGAGTTACGGGGTTCTTTTTCCGGATTGGCCACAATTTAACGAACTCCTGAAGCGTATTTTAATCCCGGGGATTTGTGAAACGTTTTCACAGAAGAAAGTTATCCACATTATATTAACGGGTTTTGGGCACATCCAAATGCACCAAAAAATATAAAGTTATTTACATCCCTGCAAATTAATTTTTCAATAATAGGCGATAATATGTGAAAGAAGCGCAAATTATTAATTATTTGAAATGATCTTGTAAAATATGGCATAGTTAGCTATTTTTAGGATCTTTTATTATCGGAGTTATTAATGAAAAGAACATTTCAGCCATCGAACAGGAAAAGAAAAAACAAGCATGGCTTTAGGGAAAGAATGAAAACCAAGAACGGCCGCAGAGTGCTTTCAAGAAGACGCGCTGATGGCAGAAAAAAACTAACAGTCAGCGACGAATAGCGGGAGATGTGAAGCGTTTTGGTCTTTCCTCAGCGGAAAGAATAAAAAGCAAAAAGATTTTTGAAAAGATATTTACGTACGGCAGCACAATCTTTTCATATGATCAGAAAATAAAAGCAAATTATATTCTTGAAGCCGGTAATGCGGGAGTAAAATTTGCTGCTGCAGTTTCGAAAAAAAACGGTAATGCCGTATGGCGAAACAGGTTAAAACGGCTTCTTCGGGAAGCCTACAGGTTGAACAAGCAAACTCTTGTAGAGTTTTCATTAAAAAAAGATTTATCAATCAAAGTAGTCTTTTTACCTCACCGCCTCAATCAGAAGGACAACAAAAAAATCTGTTATGATGAGATAGCGCCGGCAGTTGTTGATTTAATGAGCAAAATGACAGGAGCAAAATGAGGATCGTTTTTACGGGCATTATAAGAATTTACCAAAAACTTATATCCCCTCTGTTTCCGCCATCCTGCAGATTTCAGCCGACGTGTTCAGAGTATGCCATTCAAGCAGTTAACAAGCATGGAGTTTTAAAAGGTTCGTTAAAAGCGGCGTACCGTATTTTACGCTGCAACCCCTTTAATAAAGGGGGATACGATCCAGTAGAATAATTATGGAATTGAGATGGACAGAAAAACAATATTAGCATTCGTATTAATTGGAGCTATTCTTATAATCTGGCTCTACATTAACACCCCGGAGCCGGTAGAACAGCCACCCTCGGCACAGGATACCACGATAGTAAAAAAAGAACCGCCGCCGGTTGTTGACAAAGATACTGTTGCCCCGGTGAAAAAGGAAGCTCCCGATATGGGGGAATACTTCGCTTCGGGCAAGGGCGGAGGGGATATCATTACGGTTGAAAATGATGTTGTAAAATTTGAGATAAGCACAAAGGGCGCAAATTTCCACAAATATTTTCTTAAGAAATATAACAACTGGTATTCTGCCGGCACCAATGGCGAACTGCCGATAAAGGAATCTAAAGTCCAATTAATTAATTATTCAAAAGGAAACGCCCCGGATCTTGCGTTCGTTACCGCAGACGGTAAAGCGATTCAGACCTCAGCAGCGCTTTTTAACTATAGCGGAAGCAAAAAGGATTTTAAATTATCAGGCGGGGACTCGCTTCAGCTCGTGTTTTCCCTTCCCTCAACCAGCGGGGGCGAAATAAAAAAAATATTTACTGTTTACGGTAACCGCTACAGTATCAAAACAGATATTGAGCTGAAAGGAATGCAGAACCTTATAAGCAACAACACGTACGACCTGGTGTGGGACAGCGGTATTCGTTTTGTAGAACTTAATTCTGTTGACGAGGCAAATTTTTCTAATGCCAGTGTTTTTTACGGCGGGGAGCAGGTTATTCTGGATGCCTCGAGCGTTGGTGAAACGGTTGAAAAAGATTTCAGCGGTCAGGTTGACTGGCTGGGCATCAGGAACAAATATTTTTCAGTGATAATTTCCCCAGATAAGTCAGATATCGAAGGCGCATATATAAAGGGAACAAGATCCTCGTATGAGAACGCCGGTCTGCGCGAAAATTACAGCGGCAGACTTATTATTCCTTTTAGAAACACTGATTACGAAAAGAGATCGTTTACGGTTTATATCGGTCCGGTTGATTATGATATACTTAAGGAATATAACCGCAACTTCGAAGCGATCGTGGATTTCGGAAGCTTTTTCGGGCTGAAGTTTATAGTCCGCCCGATTGCGGAATATATATTGCTGCCCCTGTTTACCTTTTTGCATACATTTATACCGAATTACGGCTTTGTAATAATTGTCTTTTCGCTGATAATAAAATTTGTGCTGTATCCGCTTACGAAAAGCAGCTATCAGTCGATGAAAAAAATGCAGATGCTTCAGCCCAAGATGGCAGAAATCAAAGAGAAGTATAAGGATGATCCGCAGAAAATGAACAAGGAGACCATGGCTCTTTACAGCACATACGGAATAAATCCCGCCGGAGGCTGTCTCCCGCTTATTCTTCAAATGCCGATTTTTGTTGCATTATGGGGATTATTCCAGGTTGCAATTGATTTAAGACAGCAGCCGTTTATACTGTGGATAACCGATCTCTCGCGTCCCGATGTAATTTATGATATGTCGTTCAAACTTCCGTTGTTCGGAATAAACCAGATAAGCGGCCTTGCCCTGCTCATGGGCATTACTACATTTGTTCAGCAGAAAATGAGCGTAAAGGATCCGAAACAGCAGGGACTGGTTTATATAATGCCGATTTTCCTTACGCTGATGTTTATGAGTTTTCCGTCAGGACTGAACCTATATTATTTTATGTTTAATATTTTTTCTATTGCACAGCAGTATTACATTAACCACAAACACAGCGATCTTGTTCTTGAGCCCGTTAAGACGCAGAAAAAAAGAGGCGGATTTATGCAGCGGCTTATGGAAGCGGCTGAACAAAACGCCAAAGCACAGCAGCAGCAAAGAAAAAAGAAAAAATTCTGATTAGCTGGTAGCGGGGGACAATAGCCCCGCTGCCAAAACACCAATATGAAAAAGATATTCTTCATCTTTCTGGCGTTATTCATTTCCGTCCACCCACAGGATCAGACACTGTCCGTGGATTACAGGATTAAAAACCTTCCCTTTGGGTTGACAAAAAAAATACCAGCCACTCAACCAGTCTTGGCAGTTGCACTCAGCGGCGGAGGCTCAAGAGGAATTGCACAGATAGGGGTTCTTAAGGCTTTTGAAGAGGCCGGTATAGATATCGATATTATTGCCGGAACCAGCATGGGGAGCATTATAGGGGGATTATATTCTGCCGGGTATTCAACAGACCAGCTTGATTCAATCGTTAAGAATACGGATTGGGACAACCTTCTTTCCATCGACAGGCAGACAAACAGGACCGACCTTTTTATTGATCAGAAAATTACCGAGGACAAGGCGGTATTCTCTCTGAGGTTAAAAGGTTTAACCCCGATTATTCCTACTTCGTTCAATAGCGGGCAGAAACTTTCAAATTATCTTAATCTTCTGGTGCTTCAGGCCCCGGTACACACTAATGCCGACTTCGACAGATTGAAAACAAATTTCCGGGCAGTATGTACAGACCTGGTAACCGGCAATCCGGTTGTTATAAGCAGCGGATCACTCAGCCAGGCCATGCGCGCAAGTTCCAGCGTTTCATTTTTCCTTTCACCGGTTAGACTGGATACGATGATTTTAGTTGATGGCGGTCTTGTTGCAAATATTCCTGTTGCAACTGCAAGAAAAATGGGAGGCGATTATGTTGTGGCCGTTAACACCACGTCCTCCCTGCACAAGCTCGAGGAATTAAATCTTCCATGGACAGTTGCAGACCAGGTTGTCAGTATTCCGATGAAAATATTAAACCAGGAGCAGCTTGAAGACGCAGACATTGTTATAGTTCCGGATGTTAAAGGAAAATCCGCAACAGATTTTTCTAATCTTGACTCGCTTATTGAGGCGGGGTATAAATCGGCCACGGGTTTAACAGAAAAAATCAGAAGAGAAATTGATTCACTTAAATACATAAACCTTTGCGAAAAGACACTTTACATAAAAGATATTCGGGAGAATCCCACCTCAGTTGGAATTGAAAGAGAGCTTCAAAAGAAGTATGCTGTTATGGATTCGGTTTCAAACCGGGAAATACTGTCTGATCTTTATTCTCTTTTCAGCAGCGGCGATTATGAAAACCTCAAAGCAGTTATAGCGCACGACAAAAACTTTACGTCGCTGCGGCTTGTTTATACAGAAACACCCTTTATCAGGGGGATAAATCTGCAGGGCTTGAATTTTATAAATGAGAATACCGCATATAGAGCAATTGAAGATCTTATAGGAACAAAATACAGCGGCGAAAAAATCCTGGTGTCCATGACCCGCCTTATGGCGCTGTACCGCGCAGAAGGCCTGTCGCTTGCAGAAATTACCGATCTNNAAAATATCAATTGAAGGAAATGTATTTACAAATCCAACTATAATTACACGTGAAATTCCTCTCGAGGAAGGAGACTATTTCCGCGCTGATCTGGTTGAACAGGGACTGGTTAATCTGCGCAGTACAAATCTTTTTGATGATATTGTATTAACCGTACAGCGCATTAACAATGAAAATATAATTATTCTGAAAATTGTGGAGAGGATTTCAAGTGTGGCGCGGTTCGGTTTCCGGGTAGACAACGAAGGCAAACTTCAGGCCAGCCTCGATCTCCGCGATGAAAATGTCTTCGGCACGGGCACAGAAGCAGGCCTCATTCTTTCCGGAGGCACCAGAAACCAGCTGCATGTTATAGAACATAAATCAAACAGGATTTTTAACACTTACCTTACTTATAAAATTAATGCGTTCTACGGCTTTGATGATATTTTTACATACAGAGATGTTTTTTCTGAATCCCGAAAAAGATTTTCACGTGAATCGTTTGGGGAATACAGGCAGATATATTACGGGACCTCTGTTTCCCTCGGTACACAGGTGGAAAGATTTGGAAACCTTATTATAAAGGGAACGTACCAGATAAACGAACTGAAAAACAAACAGCAAAAACCGGTAACTCCGGAAAAAAAGAAAATCGTAAGTCTTAAAATCTCTTCCACCATCGACACACAAAACGATTATCCCTATGCCCGCAGCGGTTTTTATTTTATGGGGGCTTATGAAACCGCTCAAAAAACTCTTGGCGGGGATATCGGGTATACAAATATCAGCTTTGATTATAAAATTCATTTTACCCTTAATAATGTTCATACATTTACACCGAAATTTTCTCTCGGATTTGCAGACAAGACACTTCCCCTTACTCAACATTATTCCCTGGGCGGCCAGAACAGCTTCTTTGGAATGAAGCAGGACGAGTACCGGGGAAGACAATTGCTGCTGTCTTCACTGGAATACAGATATATGCTGCCATTTAAAATATTCTTCGAAACTTACTTTAAATTAAGATACGACCTGGGCTCAACCTGGGAGGTTCAGGAACAAATCAGATTTAAGGATCTGAGACACGGCATCGGCACGGGGCTTTCTTTTGATACTCCGGTGGGTCCGGCTGATTTTTCAGTAGGCAGAAGTTTTCTTTTTAAAAAGACAAACAACTACATTATCTGGGGTGATGTTGCCTTTTATTTCTCTATCGGATATTATTTCTGATCAGGAACGGCAGAAAAAGACCCGCATTATTTTCCCCTTCTTTGATGCTTTTCACCAAGCCTCTGGAATTCTTTTTCCTTTTCGGTGTTGCCGCTCTGCTTATAAAGATCAACAAGGTTGAAACATATTGTGCTCTTTCTGCTGGCCATATCCAGGCCTCTTAGCAGAAAAGAGACTATTCTTTCAAACCGGGGAATATTAAGATCCTTATTATACATTCGGGCAGCCGCTTCATATGGAAAAAAAGATGACGGGTCTGCGTCTGCTGCTTTTTTATAATAAGATAATGCCAGCTCAATATTATCTCCGGCGGAGGAGGTTGCTTCAAGAACCTTCGCGGTGTCGAAATATATTTTAAAGCTTATGGAGGGAAATTCACTGCAGAGCTTCTCCGAATACATTACTACCTCATCTACCGACAGAGCCTTGTTCCAGACGAGAAGTTTATAAATATCCTCATCTTCAATTCCGTTGTCGACGGCAGTTTTAAATGCATCAAACAACTCATCATGCGACCCCGAACGCCTGAAAATTTCTTCTGTTTTTCTTTTAAGCTCTTCCTTGTTCACAAACCAGATTGTCTCTTTTGTTGCGATATTTTGTATAAATTTAAATACTCATTTGCAGCTCTGTCCCACGAAAATACAGCTTTCATACCATTCTGCTGTAATTTGCGCCATACCGGTTTGTTGCCGAAAGTGCTGACAGCACGATTAATAGCTTCTAACATCGAAGAGCCCGAATATTCAGTAAAAGTAAAGCCGTTTCCATCGTCGTTGCCGGAAGCCGCCGACTCACCCCAGTCTCTGACCGTATCAGCCAATCCACCCGTTTTTCTGACCACAGGCACTGTTCCGTACTTCAAACTATAAATCTGGTTTAAGCCGCAGGGCTCGTAGTGCGAAGGCATCAGAAAGATATCGGCACCAGCCTCAATAAGATGTGAAAGCTCGGTGTTGAATCCGATGTAGGCAGACAGCCTGTCGGGATAAAAGGCCGCAAGATACCTGAAAAGATTTTCGTATTTTTCATCACCGCTGCCAAGAACTATCCATTGTGCGTTCAGCTCCATTAACTGGTCGGCAACTTCTGCGAAAAGGTCAAAACCCTTTTGGGAGGCCATTCTTGAAACAATACCAATCAACGGGGTGTCACCGGTGCAGGCCAGATTAAAATGCTCACAAAGGAATTCCTTGTTTTTAAGTTTGCCCGAAAAATCATTAAGCGAATAGCTGTAGGGTATAAGAGAATCATTTTCAGGATCCCATTGTTCGTAATCCACTCCGTTAAGGATACCAAACAAATCTGTCTTTCTATCACCAAGAATACCCTCCATACCACTGCCGAATTCCGGCGTAAGAATTTCCTCTGCATATGTTTTGCTTACGGTATTTATTATATCAGAAAAGGAAATCGCAGCCTTCATAAAAGAAACATCACCAAAATACTCTACCGGACCCCCGGCATAAAACAGATTCTTCTGTATACCGGCGCTATAAACGGCGGACCTGGAAAACCTGCCCTGGTATGCAACGTTATGGATTGTGAAAAGAGTGGATGTCTTATTAAACACACCTTCCTCTTTAAAATTATTTTTTATGTAAAGGGGAATTAATCCTGTCTGCCAGTCGTTGCAGTGGATAACATCGGGTATCCATTTTGTTTTCAGAAGTGTTTGCAGAACGGCTTTTGAAAACAGAATAAACCTTTCGTCCTCATCAGGATCGTCGGTATAAATCTGTCCCCTGAAGAAATAATACGGACAATCCACAAAGTAAACCTCTACTTCTGAACCGGGCAGCGTTGATGTATGGATATGAACTGAGCGCACGGCACTGCCAACCCTTATCTGCATTTCGCCTATATTCCAGCAGTAACGCAGACCATACTTACTTTCATCAATCGAAGAGTATTTTGGAATAAAAAGCTTAACCTTGCAGCCGAGCTTCTGCAATGCTGCGGGGAGTACCCCCGCTACATCCGCTAAACCCCCCGTTTTAGAATATGGTACTGCTTCGGAAGCAACAAAAGCTATTTTCATAATAGTCTGTAGAATATTCCAAGCTGAAGAGCTTCTTTAAGCTGTGTTCTTCTGGTTTGTTTAATGTCATGCAGCAGAAGGAAATTGAAATTTACATTAATGTATTCCGTGATCTTTGCTGTAATTATGTTATCCCAGCGAACATCCCATACATCCATCTGCTCAAACCTGCTGAATAAACGCAGGTTACTTTTTATATTTAAATTTTCTGCAATATTATAATCGGCCTCTGCAACACTTTCGAGACCGGTTTCATATTTAAATGCTTCCGTTTCGGGAGTGGTTTTATCATCGGTGTAAACCCGGAACCTGTTTGTGAATATTTCCTGTACCGCTACACCGGTACGGAATTTAAATCCGCTAAGCCCTCCATATGTAAATCCAAGACTTTGAGTTACATATCCGGGATCAAAGAAGCCCACAATTTTAGTGATGGAGTCCTTATAATTATATCCTGTTGCAATAGGCGTTCTTATGTTATTACTGAAAAACGGGTCTATAACCCATCCGATATTTTTTGAAACCACCGTTTCAATAAAAAGCTCATTATCGTTTGTCCGCGACTCCTGACCGTCTATTTTTGTTCTGCCGTAAGAAAGTTTTAAATTAGTGTTCTTAATCCAGGTGCCGCTCTTGAAACCAAGTGTATTTGTGGTTATAAAAGCCCAGGTTAACGAGTTTTCACCGCCCTGGGACCAGTTGCTGAAAGAGATCTGGCTGACGTTGAGCGCAACCTCTGAACCGGGATACCAGCCATCAACAGAATCTTTCAGCTGAGGATATAAAAACGAACAGCTAAATAGCATTAACAGGATAATTAAACCAGAAAATTTCATAACATACTCCACGGATAAAATAAATGAAAAACAAGCAGACAAATATATCGATTTTTTCAAAAGGAGACCCAACCGGCCAGCCGGTTATTTTTGTTCACGGCTTTCCTTACGATCACCATATGTGGGATAAAATAATTGACGAATTATCCGGAGAATACTACTGCATAACTTATGATGTCAGGGGTCTTGGAGCATCCCCTCCCGGAGATGGACAGTTCACCATTGAAACTTTTGTCGATGATCTTCTGGGCATAATAGAGGAGCTGCAACTGGAAAAACCGGTACTTGCCGGATTATCAATGGGGGGATATATTTCTTTAAGAGCAATTGAGAAAAGCGAACACAAATTTAAAGCGCTTATTCTTTGTGATTCCAAATCTGAAGCAGACAACAACCAGGCTAAACTGAAACGCGCCCAGGCAATAAATATTATAAATCAGAAAGACTTGAAAACATTCCTTAATGAATTCATTCCATCCTGCTTTGCCGAAGAGTCAATTGAAAAACTGGGAAAAGAGTATGATAGGGTTTTTGAAAGAGCTCTGAAAAACAGCCCGCTCGGGGTAAAGGGGTGCCTCTTGGCAATGGCTGGAAGAACAGATACAACCGGATATCTTGAGAAGATCAATTTGCCTGCCCTTGTCGTTTGTGGGGAAAAGGACACGCTCTCACCGCCGCCGGTTATGCGTGGTTTGCAGGAAAAAATAAAAAACAGCTCCTTTGTTCTGGTGCCGGCAGCAGGACACATGACGCCAATTGAAAGCCCGGAGATTGTGGTTCGCGAAATGAGGAAATTCCTGAAGAAACTGTAGAAACGGGCTTTGCCGAAGTTCCCGGATCTATGTAAATTTTGCTAGAATATTTGTAAGGACTTGCTGAGGAAAATATGCGCTTTATTCAAATGTCCGCACATAATGTGCTGGATTATATTTATGCAGTTTTAATAGCTGCTTCCCCCTGGTTATCCGGATTTGCAAAAGGGGGGGCGGAAACTTATGTACCCGCGGGAGCCGGCGCAGCGGTTATTGTGTTATCCCTGTTTACAGATTACAGGCATAGCCTGAAAAAAACAATTGCATATAATGCTCACCTGACGCTCGAACTTACTATCGGCGTTTTTCTTGCAGTAAGCCCCTGGCTGTTCGGATTTTATGGCGATGTTTACCTGCCCCATCTTATATCGGGAATATTCGGTGTTCTGTTAAGTGTTGTGTCAAAAAAATTCGTAAACTATAAACCCTATAACTGAAATTATTTATCAACCGGCAACCGGCTCAAACAGGGCAGAATACGCCCCGGCCGGATCGCAGATAATGGCATACTTACCATAGTTTCCCATGCTCCTGATCTCTTTGACCACCTTGCCGCCCAGCCTTACGCACTCTGCCAGGCTTTTTTCGATATTTTTAACATTTATGTAGATCATCCAGCAAGCCGGAATACCCAGGTTTTCCCCCCTGGCATGGCAGATACCCGCAGCCGCATCAGGCTCACCCTTTGGCGCCATTACATAATCATCATAATCACCCATACTCAAAGGTTCGGCACTCCAGTCCGCAACAACAGAATAAAAATCCCTTATGCTTTCAGCTCCCGGAACAGTAAGATCTATCCAGCCGATACGCCCATATTTTATTTTTTCGCTCATCGGTACCTCTCAATAATTTTTTTGACAGCTTCTTTTTCTGATGAAAATTTCATGGAGCCGAAAATCAGCAGTGAGTTATTCTTGTCTATTATCCATGGGTATATAACTTCAACCGCACGAACTCTCTCCTCTGAAAAAGAGAGCAGGTCCAGTATCTCGATCAGCTGATGTACCACAAAATGGTTTTTTACGGAAGCGCTTTCGATAAGGAATATTCTGTTGGACGACAACGGCTCGTATTTAACAGACTCCTTCAGTTGCTGGAAAGAGACTTCGTTCATCGGAACCACATCGGGATTTCTCAGATCTTCAAGAAGAGAATAAACATTTTCCAGCAGCTCCTTTGCTCTCTGGTAATCACCGCTTTTTAATTTAACAAGATATGAATTATCAAGCCTTGCCAGGCTGCGCATAATTTTTTCCGCTATTATCCCGGTTTCGGACGCATTCTGCGGAAAGGCAGTCCCGGCAAAAAAAACCAGAAGCAGAAGCATTAAAGAACGCATTTTTCCTCCCGTTTGGTTAAAAATTTTCCGCCAACCCCGGCTGATCATTAAAAAAAACTATTTTATAAGAATCATCTTTAATGTTTTCGTATAGCCGCTGCTTTGAAGCTTATAAAAATATATGCCGCTGTTCATGCTTCTGCCGTCAAATTCAGCGGAATATTGCCCGGCCTGCATATAACGATTTTCAAGTTCAATAACTTTTTCACCAAGCATATTATAAACCGAAAGATTTACCTGACCGTCTGCCGGGACAGAATATTTTATTATAGTTGACGGGTTGAACGGGTTTGGGTAGTTCTGTTCAAGGGAATATTGTGTAATGATGTTTTTATGAGACTCAACAACAGAAGAGTATGTAAAGCTCCCGTCGTAGTCAATCTGCCTGAGTCTGTAGTAAACCGTGCCGGAATAATTTTCCTTGTCGGTAAAGCTGTAATTTGCGATTTCCGTGGAAGTCCCTTTTCCCGCTACAAATCCGATAACCGCCCACTCTGTCTTGTTTAAAGATCTTTCAACTTCAAAGCCCTTATTATTGGTTTCTGTAGAAGTCGTCCACCTAAGCAGCCGCCCTGTTTCGGTTTCCTCTGCACTGAACGAGGTTAATTCAACCGGAACCATACCATAATAAAACACCCGGATGTCGTCAACGTACCAGCCGTCCTTATTTAACGAACCGTCTGTCCGGAGCTCGAAGCGGAGTTTGATCTGGGCATTAGAATACGGTGATAAGTCTATATCTTCCTGCACCCAACCCAATTGGGAGCTCTCGTATACTGGCATTCCCGCAGGCACTTGTTTTCCCTGGCCTGAGGCGGGGGCGGTATACTGGCCGGAAAGGGGAGTCCATGTTGATCCGTTATTTGTTGAAACCAGCAATACACCGCAGTCCCAGTTTGCTTCAATGTCGTACTTTGTCTGAAACGATAAACGCGGAAGCAAAATCCCGGTAAGGTCAATATTGTTTTTTGTGGTCATTGTTACTGTTGCATTCGAAACATAATTTCCGGTTTTGCTGTCGGTATAAGAAACCGGCGGCGAAAAGAAAGCCGCTGTAGTGGCCTCCCATTTTGGGGTTGAGGGTGAGGCTGTAACGGTCCAGTTGCTGTCAATTACAGCAGATGTATCTATAAAAGTGTAAACCGGTACACCGGTTATCAGGCGCAGGGTGTCAGCCGAATAAATGTTGCCGTTTTTACTAAGGGTTACGGCGAATGGAATATATTCTGAAACCGGCGCGGCATGAGCTATATTTATTGTCAGGGGACTGGCCAGGGAATACTCGCTTCTGGCGGGTATCGAATCAATTACAACTGTGCCGTTGTTTACATATGCATACTGCGACAGCGATGTTAATGTAAAAGTTACTCCGTATGCACTTGAAAGACCCTTGTTTTTAATTACCGGCGTCATTTCAACAACATCGCCGGGATTAAAATGCTGGGGCTGAAGGGTGTAGCCGTTCAGTTTTGTATAATCACCGGCTACATATGACTGGTACATAAGCGCACCAACATTCTGCTGGGCAATCGGAAATATTCTTGACTGCGGCGGCCAGAAATAATCGCTTGAATTACCAATCTCTATTGTATATCCGTAAATTTTATTTTTTGCAACCTGTTCGCCGTAAAGCCAGTCTCTTATACTGCCGTTTGATGTGTAACCCAAAACCTGGTAAACGGTTCCGTAGGAATAACCATTAAGCGCACACATATCTGAAGAAAACTCTGCGTAAGTTGCGGCATCAGGTGTCTGCGCATTTATATATCCCCAGGGATACAGAATGGCATCCTGCCAGGCATGCATATTAAAATAGGTCCCGATATTTTTACCGAGTATATAATCCCTTACGGCCTGAGCTTCAGGTTCTGAAAAAGCAGAGGGACCCCGGTATGTTTCAGATGATGGCGTGGGACTTGAGCCTATATTATCGTATCCCCACATATAACCGAAATTACGGTTAAGATCGACTCCGTCAGAACTTGAATTATTCCTTCTGTTTTTTCTCCACATGCCTCCCCCGGCCGGATTGGTGCTTCTGTTGTATTCATACCCGTCCGGGTTAAAGATCGGCACAAAGAAAATCTGCCGGTTATTAACAAGATAAGTTACCGTAGGATCAATGCCGTAGTTTTCAAGCAGGTACCACATAAAGTACATAAGCGTTGCCATGGATTGAGGTTCTCGTGCATGCACAAGTGCATCGAAACCGGCACCCGGCTCATCTTCATTAATGTTGGGATTATCGGATATTTTTACCGCATAGATGGGTCTGTTCAGATGAGACATCCCAATCACCTGTTTCTGCGTAATTAAATTCGGATATCTTGCATACATGCTGTCAAGGTCCCGTATGATCTCCTGGTAAGTATAAAAACCTCCCATCGAACCATATGTAAATCCGGTAACATTGTATTCCGTTCTGCTCTGAGCAAGTGAAAGCTCTTTTTCAATATCGGTGAGCTGAGGAAGATTTTTATAATACTCAGACAAATCGTCAACTATAATATCGTGGCGCAGTCCCGACTTTAAAAGCTTGTCGTAGTCCGAATCGCTTAAAAATGTGGTGATGGAATTATCCTTGTTCAGAATAAATTCCGTAATATCGATTCCTGAGGCAGCAACCGCTGCGGGATCAGCGAACACTTTAACCTGCTTGTAATTCTCCTGCGGATAAATATTTAAAACAACAAGAAGCAGAAAAGAAAGTAAAAACTTCATATCAGTAACCCGGATTTTTAGTATATATTAATAAGATTGATTAATTCAAACACGAGAACCCCGTTTATTCTCCCCGACATAATTTTTAATAATAAATTCTGCAAAGTTGAACCCGATAGAAAGCCCGAATCCGATCATAACCCCGTATTTTATATAAATTAACATTGCGCTCCCGTAATCCTGCACCGGATAATCAAAAAACAGGAATAACAGTGCGGAAAGAAGCAGAAAAGCGATGAGGTTAATTATGCCGTAAACAAGAGCCAGGGCAAATATTCTGGCTTTATCAAACTTCTTTTTAATACGCGGAATCACCAGGTGGACATAAACGGCAATTGAGGTAATTATTGCTGCCAGATAGACGACGNNCTCTAACAAACCAGGAAGCGAGGGGAGGTTTAAATAGCATAAAGTGAATAATAACAATCAGCAGCACAAAAAAGAACTGCTCTCTTTTTTCCCGGTAAAGGATAAGCGGGTAAATTATTGCGCCGATAAATCCTGCCTCCACAAACTGGAAGTTTGGTGAATGGAGATCAAATATATCGAATCTGAAGAACAGCATTCCCATCAGGAGCGCTGCCGCATAACCCGCTGAAAAGGTTATTATTGTTTTAATCATAACAAAAAGCTGAGAGACGGCAGCTTATCGAAAGACACCGTCTCCGGAAAAATTATGCTACGGTAACTTCCTTGCTCAGGTAAACATCCTGAATAATGTTCAGAAGCTTTACACCCTCAGCCATAGGACGCTGAAATGCTTTCCTTCCCGAGATCAGACCCATACCCCCGGCCCTTTTATTAATAACGGCTGTTTTAGCTGCTTCTGCAAAATCATTTTCACCGGAAGCGCCGCCGCTGTTTATGAGTCCTGCCCTTCCCATATAATTATTTATTACCTGGTACCTGCAAAGATCGATAGGGTGATCCGTTGTAAGATCGGTATAAACTTTTTTGTTTGTCTTTCCGAATTTCAGCGCAGTAAAACCGCCGTTGTTCTCCGGAAGCTTCTGTTTTATGATATCCGCTTCAATTGTTACACCCAGATGATTAGCCTGACCGGTAAGATCGGCGGACACATGATAATCTTTTTCTTTTGTTTTAAATGCTTCGTTCCTGGTATAGCACCAGAGAATAGTGGCAAGACCCAGCTCGTGAGCAAACTGGAATGCTTCGCTTACTTCAATTATCTGGCGGGAGCTTTCATCCGAACCGAAATAAATAGTTGCACCAACCGCAGCAGCACCGAGATCCCACGCCTGCTGAACTCCGGCAAACATTATCTGATCGAATTTATTTGGATAGGTGAGAAGCTCATTATGGTTTAGCTTTAAAATCAAAGGGATCTTATGTGCATATTTACGGGAAACCATGCCAAGCACACCCAGGGTGGTGGCAGTAGCGTTGCAGCCGCCTTCGAGAGCAAGCTTTACAATATTTTCCGGATCAAAATAATCGGGATTAGGGGCAAAAGATGCGCCGGCGCTGTGTTCGATGCCCTGATCCACCGGAAGAATTGAAATATACCCGGAGCCGGCAAGGCGCCCGGTCTGAAATATCCACTGAAGGTTCTTAAGAACATTAATATTTCTGTCGCTCTGTAAAAATATTCTGTCAACAAAATCGGGGCCCGGCAAGTGCAGTTTTTCCTTGGGAAATTTTGCTTTATAATTTAAAAGTTCATCTGCTTCTTTTCCCAGCAGTTCCTGAATTTTATTTATCATAGTTTTTCCTTTTTAAATCATTCTTTTTGGTTTTCAAAAATAAGGCAAACGCGGGCAAGGAACAAGATTCCGGAGATTATGTTTGTGAAGTTATGGAAGCAGAATATAGGGAAAGCAAGCGGCAAAACATTTTGATGTTTAACAACACTTCCGGAAAAGCAAAACTTGCCGGACCAGTCGTTTGTTTTTCGGTATCGATTCCCGGCTGAAAATAATTTTAAAGATAACTGATCTGTAATCGGGTACCTGATCCCATTCTGATCTGGTTCTAACCTGATTCTGTTCCCATTCTGATCTCATTTTGATAAGATCAGAACGGGTTTTAACCCGGGAAAGAACAGGCTTTGAACAGAGTCGTCACTCTAATTTAATGGCAAAAAATCGTTCTTCGGGAATATCTTATAAGTTGATATTATTGAATGCGGCGATAATTCAGATGATTTTAAAATAAAAAAAGGCTGTCCGCGACAGACAGCCTTTTAAATGAAAAGCGAAAACTAAAACTATGTAACGTTTTTGGCTTTGGCTTCGCTCACAATGATATTGCGGCCTTTGAGCTGTGTACCGTTTAATGCCTGTATAGCATTTGTAGCCTCGGATTCGTTTTCCATTTCAACAAAACCGAACCCTCTTGATCTACCGGACTGGCGGTCGTTTATTACTTTTGCAGTAACAACTTTGCCTTGAGACTCGAACGCGGACTTAAGGACATCATCATTGACTGTCCAGGGAAGATTTCCCACAAAGAGCTTAGTACTCACTAACTTTACCTCTAAGAAAATGAAACATAAAACATGCGGATAAAACCGCATTAAAAGATAATTATTAAAAATTTCAAAACAAACAAGCTTTTTTCTTTATTTAGAAAAATGGGGGGAATTTTGTGCCCTATGTCATTTCAGCCTAAAATAAGCCTCAAAGCCTCGGTCAGATGCGAAACCCTCTTAATTTTAATGCTGCCGGACTCAAATGCTTTCTTGTTCGATAAAGGTATTATTATCTCCTGAAAACCGAGCTTCTCTGCTTCAAGTATTCTCTTTTCCGTACTGCTTACTTCACGTATTTCTCCCCCCAGACCAACCTCACCGACCAGAACAGTTTTGTTGTTTACGACCTTATCCAGTAAACCGGAGGCCACGCTGCAGCAGACC
This sequence comes from Ignavibacteriales bacterium UBA6490, assembly GCA_002435365.1. Lineage (GTDB taxonomy): Bacteria > Bacteroidota > Ignavibacteria > Ignavibacteriales > Ignavibacteriaceae > UBA6490. The sequence goes on along the minus strand of DJMM01000042.1, from coordinate 57,253 downwards.
GCAAGGTCGATTGCCGGCTCATCTATTCTTACACCGCCGGCAAGATTTAAGAAAACATTGCTGGCGGATAATCTTAACGAGGCCCTTCTTTCAAGCACAGCAAGAAGAATAGATAACCTCCTGCTGTCGAAACCGGTGGTTATTCTCTGCGGATTTCCATAATGCGATGGCGTTACGAGCGCCTGTACTTCCAGCAGGATAGGCCGGGTTCCTTCGATGCTTGCAGTTACCGCAGAACCGGAATTATTGATGTTCCTGCTCCCCAGGAAAATACTGCTGGGGTTTTTTACTTCTTCCAGACCGGTGGACATCATTTCAAATATACCGATCTCATTGGTGCTTCCAAACCGGTTTTTCTGTGTACGAAGAATCCGGTAGACGCTTCCGCTTTCTCCCTCGAAGTTTATTACGGTATCGACTATATGTTCAAGAATTTTGGGTCCGGCGATAATTCCCTCTTTTGTAACATGGCCTATTATCAAAGCGGTGAACTGTGCCTTTTTGGCTTCTTCAAGAATACGGGAGGTACATTCCCTGATCTGCGTTATTGTACCCGCGGAATTTTCAAAATCGGATCTGCTCATAGTCTGTATCGAGTCAAATATCACCAGCACCGGGTTTAAGCTTTTCACGGTTTTAAGTATTGAGTGAAGGTCGGTTTCTGCGAGTATATAAAGGTCCTCATTTTTAATATTCAGCCGGCTGCTTCTAAGCCGGATCTGCTGAACAGATTCCTCACCGGTTACGTATAAAACAGTTTTATGGATAGAGGAAGCAACCTGCATTGCCAGCGTTGATTTTCCGATTCCCGGGTCCCCTCCCAGCAGTATCACCGAGCCGGGTATAAATCCTCCCCCCAGTATCCGGTCAAACTCCCCAATATTTGTTTTTATCCGCTCTTCGCTGGCGGGCGGTATGTCGTTGAGTTTATAAGCGGAAAGAGTTTTGGCGGAAACATCCTTGTTTTTTTTTGTTTCAATTATTTCTTCTGTAAAGGACTGCCATTCTCCGCATTCCGGGCAGCGCCCCAGCCACCGCAGCGAATCGTAACCGCAGTTTGTGCAGATATATTTTATTCTGGATTTCAATTTTTAACTCTTAATTTCTTCATATTCTGCATGCTTAAATTTTTCAGACCGGGGGCGGTGTAAGTTTTTCCTGCCGCAGCATAGGGATAAAAAAGTCCCGGCCATCAGCCCCAGGTTATGAAAGATATTTTTTTATAATTTCCTCTACCTGCCCGAGCGCAAAATTTATTTTGCCGGTATCTTTACCGCCCGCAGTGGCAAGGTGAGCTCTTCCTCCTCCTCCTCCTCCAAGCAGCTTTGCAACATCACCAACAATTTTTCCGGCGCTCAGTTTTTTTAGAAGATCATCTGATACTACAGAAACAATTCCGGCCTTATCGTCGAGAACAGAAAAAAGAACGCCCACGCCGGTTTTTATTTTCATTCTCAGCTCATCACCGAGCAGCTTAAGTTCATCTATGTTTGAAGCATCCACAATTCCTTTATAAACTTTTATGCCGTTCAGTGTTGCAGCGGCAGCAAGAACCTCGTCTATCTGTCCGGTCTTCGATTTTAATTTCAGGTCTGCATATTCTTTCTCCAGCTGCTTTTTCGATTCGATAAGCTCCTGTATCCTGTCGTCTGATTTTTTCAGATTCATTATCTGCTGCTGTATATATTTTTCTATACCGGCGCCGGTAACAGCTTCAATTCTTCTTACGCCGCTGGCAATAGAGGACTCGCTAATTATTTTAAACAAGCCTATNNACAACATTGACCATGTCGCCGTATTTATCGCCGAAGAACATCAGCGCGCCCATTTTTCTTGCTTCATCAAACGGAATATTCCGGTGATGAAACATCTGCAAATTCCTGCGCAGCTGTTCATTTACAAGGACCTCTATATCCAGGATTTCGCTTTCGGATAATTTCTGGAAGTGTGTAAAATCAAAACGCAGGTGGCCGGGACCAACGTAAGAACCGGACTGCTGCACATGCGTACCAAGAATTTTCCGCATTGCAGCATGCAGAAAGTGGGTTGCCGAATGATTACGCATTACATCCCACCTGTAAACAAAATCGACCTCTGCGGTAACCTCAGCACCCTTGATAAGAAGGCTGCTGCCGGTGTCCGGCAAAACATGAACTATATTGTTTTCAATCTTTATCAGGTCGATCACTTCAAAATTTTCGTCGCCTGCGATTATGCTGCCCTGGTCGTCAACCTGTCCGCCGGACTCTGCATAAAACGGGGTTTTGTCAAGAACCAGGAGAAGGTTCTCACCGGATTTGGAAACACCCCTGATGCCGGTCCGGGTTTCGAGCTCATCATAGCCTGTAAATTCGGTGATTTTGTTATCCTTAATCCCGAAATCTTTCAGACTGTTTATATTAACTTTTACCTCTGCTCTTTTGTCATCTGCAGATTTGCGTCCCCTGTCTTTTTGTTTCTGCATCAGTTTATTGAAGCCGGCTTCGTCAATATCCAGGCCTTTTTCCATGGCCATAATTTTTGTAAGATCGGCAGGGAAGCCGAAGGTATCATAAAGTTTAAATACAACATCACCCGGTACAACGGATTTTTTTTCTGAAAGGAGCGCAGAAGTTTCTTTTTCAAAAAGCCCGATACCGCGGTCAAGTGTTCGGTTAAACTGTTCCTCTTCCGCTTTGATAATCTCCCGGATGAAAGTTTCCTTCTCCCTCAGCTCGGGGAATACATCGCCCATCGTTTCGGCAAGAATGCCAGTCAGCTTGTATAAAAACGGTCTGTGAAAATTCAATTTTCTTCCGTAGCGTGCAGCGCGTCTTAAAATTCTTCTAAGCACATACGAACGCTCGGTATTTCCGGGGACAGCGCCGTCGGCAATTGCAAAAGAGAGTGTCCGGATATGATCAGCAACAACACGGAAAGCCGGCTGCGTTTCTTCCTCCGAATAGTTTATGCCAGATAATTTTTCAATCTCTTTGATCAGCGGCATAAAAACGTCTGTATCGTAGTTTGAGTTTTTTTTCTGCAGTATTGCACAAACTCTTTCGAAGCCCATACCGGTGTCGACATGTTTTGCCGGAAGGTCGTGAAGTTTTCCTTCTTTATCCCTGTTGTACTGAATAAAAACAAGATTCCATATTTCAATGCATTCGGGCGAGCCAGCATTTACATATGCCGGGTTATTGAAATCATTTCCGATATTTATGTGGATTTCGGAGCATGGACCACAAGGACCGGTCTCTCCCATCTCCCAGAAGTTGTCCTTTTCGTCAAATTTTAAGATATGCTGCGGATCTATATCGGTTTTTGTTTTCCACAATTCGAATGCTTCGTCATCCGATCTGTAAACCGTAGCCCACAATCTTTCTTTCGGAAGTTTCCACACATTTGTAAGAAGTTCCCACGCCCATTCGATTGCCTCTGCCTTATAATAATCGCCGAAGGACCAATTGCCGAGCATTTCAAAAAAGGTATGGTGGTATGTATCATGTCCCACCTCTTCAAGGTCGTTATGTTTTCCGCTTACCCGGATACATTTCTGGGTATCTGCAGCTCGGGTATAATCTCTCGTCCCGGTGTTTAGAAAAACATCTTTAAACTGGTTCATTCCGGCATTTGTAAAATAAAGGGTCGGGTCATCAAAAAGCACAACCGGCGCGCTGGGCACAATCTGGTGTCCCTTTTTCTTAAAAAAATCTAAAAATTGCTGTCTGATTTCTCTCGAAGTCATATATCACTATAATATTTTATATTCTGCAAAGATAATAAAAATATAAGTAAAGCTTTGGGATCAGGTGATACGATGCAGCGGACTTTGGGGCTTGCCAGTGAGTGTAATGCTTTGCCCGGCAGCAGGTACTTATTTAGTTATTATGCCGTATAATGGCACAGGATTTCAGATAAAAGCGTGAAAATTAAAAAAACCTTCATTTACCAGGTTCCCCGGGCCCGGGTGTTTTTACAAACATATCAGGTTCTTAATCCGCTCCTACTTTAATAGAGCCTTTCAAATTAAATCTGTGAAAATGAATCTTCATCAGGTATTTTAGGTGTAACAATTATGCCGTTTTTAACGTCAGGAAGTAAAATGGTACAAACTGTAAAATATAATTACCTGGTAAAAATGTATAAACACCGGATTTACGGTTATGCATATTATATGATGCATAACAGGATGGATGCCGATGATATAACCCAGGAGGTTTTTATCAGGATCTGGAAGAACATGGGAATATTTAAAATGTCTTCTGCAAAATCGTGGATCATGAAGACCACTCATAATCTGTGCATTGATTTTCTCAGAAACAGGCAGATTTCAGTATCGCGGCATCAGTTTGTCGATGATGAATCTGAAGAAACCATTGCCGCCGAATATATTCCGGGTCCGGATATAAGTACCGAACTTAATTTGGCCGGTGAGGCAATTGAGGAGGCCATCAGCAGGCTTCCGGAAACCCTGAGGAGTATCTTCATTATGTATGAGATACAGGGATTCAAGTATGAAGATATAAGCAAAAATCTGGATATACCCTTAAACAGCGTAAAAGTTTACCTGATGAGGGCAAGAAAAAAGCTACAAAACGAATTGAGGTCATACAGACCGCTTGAGGTGAAAGAAAATGGATGAAAAATTGATTAACAGGATTATATCCGCAGCATACGGAGACTGCAGTTATGCAGAAAGGCTCCGGGTTAAGAAGATATTAAAAACAAACCCGGAAGCCGGCAGATTGTACGACAGTTACAGGCGGACAGCATCAAAAGCACACTCGCTGGGCAAAATTGAATGTCCTGATTATGTTGTTAAAAATGCCGGGGAAAAGATCAATCGGCTTGGTCGCCGCAGCGTCCAGGCTTTTCGTACCGCAGCAGCATTTGCAGTTATTATAATAGCTGCAGTGGTGGCACTGTTCACAGTTAATGAAAAACATGAGAACAGGTACACCGCATCAGAAATAAGGACAGCAGAAATTCAGGCGACTGAATCGCTTGCTTATATCGGCAATATATTAAACAAAACAACAGCGTCAATCAGCAGCGAAATTCTTCCGGATAAAGTAAGCAAACCGATTAAAAAAGGAATTAAAATTATAAACAACCTATTGATAGGAGGATAAAATGAAAACCTTTAAATATTTATTAATGATTCTTTCCGTACCGGTTCTTCTCTGTGCTCAGCAGAAGGATTATTCCGGGGAGCCCGGTTACGTGGATTTCGGAGACCTGACGCAATTCGAAAAGGACGACAACATAACAGAAGTTTACCTGGATGAGAAGCTGCTTCAGNNAAACTGATAAAGGTTAATGTGTTCCAGGTCGATCAGGCTAACGAGAAGAATGTTCAGAGCAAGATAACTGAAATGGACAAACAACTTGTCGCCAAGAACTGGGACCGTATTGTGAAAAGCCGGCAGAAGGGTGAGTTTGTAAATGTATATATTAAGCAGGACAGCAATAAAAAAATAGCAGGACTGGTGGTAATGGTGCTTGAAAACAGGGGCGAAGCCGCCTTTATTAATATTGTTGGAAATATTGATCTTGAGCAGATCGGGCAGCTTGGTCATAAGTTCAACATTCCATCGCTCGGGGATATAGATAAGAAATAGGTGCCGTTATGAAAAGAGCTCTGTTTATACTTTTATTATCTGGCGTTCCGTTATTAACAGGCTGTTTCGGTGTAAACGATTACTTCAGAGCAGTGAGAACTGATATAATCAGGAATTGCGGTGTTGAGTTTTCGGAGGATACGGAATTTTCTATCGGTCCGGTGGGCTTGACTATTGCGGGGATTTTTGTTTCTGAAGAGGAAGATCCCGAAGCAGCGCGGTTTATAAGCGAGATCAAACGTGTACAGGTCGGCGTTTACAAAAAGAAATATGACGATAACAAAGGATCATATTCCAGGGTCATTAAAAATATTGACAAAAGAATGAAAATGCACGGCTGGCAGTATATAGTAAAAAGATGTGAAGAAGGGGAGCTCTCTGCAGTCTATACAAAAAGCAATCCCCGGGGTGGTTTGACCAGAATGTTTGTTGTTAATATTGACAGGGAAGAACTTACAATAATGCAGCTTGACGGAAATCTGACTAACATTATTGAAACCGCCATAAAAGAAAGGGGTTTAGAAAACTATTATCATTAATTCTGGTGGTCATTGTATATTAATTAAAAGCGGCCTGCAGAGGCCGCTTTTTTTAACAACACCTTCTTCGCGCGGTTTATTTTCCGCTGGTTTTACCCCTCAGCATCTGCCAGACCGTAATAAGAATTATCTGGATATCCAGCCAGAATGTCCAGTTTTCAATATACCAGAGGTCGTATCTGATTCTGTCAATAGTTCTTTTCCTGTTTTCCACAGGATCCGCAACATCACCCCTTAGTCCATGCACTTGCGCCCAGCCGGTAATTCCCGGTTTTACATTATGGCGCATTTTAATTTCCTCGAACATTTCGGAATATGTTTCATTAAACGAGAGTGCGTGGGGGCGGGGCCCGACAACTGACATTTCACCCTTTAGCACATTTATAAACTGCGGCAGTTCGTCTAGGTTTGATTTTCGCAGGAACTTACCTATACCGGTTATACGCGGATCATTCTCAACTACGGGCATGTATTTATCATCCCGGTTAATCCTTAATGTCCGGAATTTATAAACCCTGATCCTCCTGTTTTTCTCCCCCACTCTCTCCTGTTTGAACATTACCTTTCCCCTGGAGTCAATCTTAATTATCAATGCCAGCAGCGGGAAAAGCCAGGATAGCATTGAAACCGTAATAATCAGCGAGAAGACCAGATCAAACATCCGTTTTATAAACCGCCATCCGGCCTCATCGAGGGGTTCGTTCCTTACGCTGATGACAGGGTAGTTTCCGATCATACTAATTGCAAATTTTTTGGAAAGGAATCTGAAATAATCAGGGATGATATGAATTTTTACAGCCTGACGGTTGCATACTTTTATTATTTCATCAAGCGCTTCGGAGTCCCTTTCGGTTAGTGCGATCACCGCTTCTTCTATTTTTTTTGAGGAGATTATGTTCTCAAGCGAAGAGACATCCCCGATAACATCGCGGCTGCCGGCACCCGGTTTAACAGAAAGAAATCCTGAAAAATTATATCCGAAGCCGGGATTTTCCTTTATAAGATTATAAAAATTCCAGCCGGTCTCGCCTTCCCCTATAATGATTAAGTTCCTTACGTTTATTCCTTTTTCCCGGAGATAATCCAGGAGGGATCTAAAAACAAGTGTTCTTGCGCTTATCAGGATCATAAGCAGGGCACTGTTATAAAGGATAAAATTCCTTGTGAACAGATCTTCTTTTACGGCGAAGATAAAAATTATGGCGGCCAATACCTGCCACAGCACGCTCTTAATAATGTTGACAAAATGATAAGCAAAATATCTTACGCTGAAGTCGTCGTAAAACCCGCTAAGGCGGGTGGTATAATACCAGATTATGTTCAGTATCAGCAGCAGAATGAACATATAATTTCTTTGCATTAAGATCTGAAGGGACTGTGCAAGAACAGCCGCTGCAGCAAAAGAGATATTCAGCAGCAAAATATCTGCGCTTAATCTGAACAGACGGATGGATTTTTTATTTACTATCATCTGTTAAAAAAACCCACTGATTTTTCCAAAACATAATCTGAAATTTTCTTTTCGAATATTTGCCGGCTGAACTGTTCTGCGTGGGACCGTATAAGGGATGCGTTTAACGAACCCTCATGGCTTTCAAATTTTTCAACCGCATCAAGTATTCCTTTTACGGACTGTTCGCTTATATGTATCCCCGTTTTTTTATCAATTACGGTTTCCGCGGTTCCGCCCTTACCGAGAGCTATTACCGGGGTTCCGCAGGACATTGCCTCAACAACCACTATGCCGAAGTCTTCTTCGGCCGCAAAGACAAATGCCCGGGCATTCTGCATGTATTTTTTAAGATTTTCAGGAGACTGGTATCCCAGAAACTCAATATTTGCAGAAGCCAGGCTTTTTATCCTGCCTTCCTGCGGACCGTCTCCGATTACAAGAAGTTTCTTGTCGGGCATTTTACTGAAAGCCTCCACTACAAGATCAACTCTTTTGTAGGGGACAAAGCGTGAAGCGGTCAGATAATAATTCTCTTTGTCCTCCTTTAAAGCGAACTTATCTATATCTACGGGGGGATATATTACATCAGCTTTTCTGCCGTAAATTTTTTCTATCCTGGCAGCAATGAATTTTGAATTAGCAATAAAATAATTTACTCTCCCCGCGGATATTACGTCCCAGATTCTCAAACGATGCAGGGCTCGTTTTACAAAGAAAGCCTTAATTCCTTTTTCAAGCTTTGATTCGCGCAGATACTGATGGTACAAATCCCACGCATAGCGCATAGGTGTATGACAATATGTAATATGGAGCTGCCCCGGATTTACAAGCACGCCTTTTGCGACAGCATGCGAGCTTGAAATTACAACCTCATAATTTGAAAGATCAAATTGTTCTATGGCCAGAGGGAAAAGAGGAAGATACTGGCGGTGGCGAGATGCTGAAAGCGGAAGTTTCTGAATAAACGAGGTATGTGCAAGTTTTCCTTTCAGAATAATATCCCTCTCCTCTTTATTAAGAAAATCCACAAGGGTAAAAACATCAGCATCTTTCCAGATGTTTACAAAGGATTCCAGGCATCTTTCGGAGCCGGCATAATTTACCAGCCAGTCATGTATAAGCGCGGTTTTCATTGTGTGTAACAGTCCATATATATATTGTAAGTCTCTTCGGCCATTTTGTCAACACTGTATTTGTTTTCAGCAGCAGCTTTTCCATTACCGGAAAGAGTTCTGTACTCCGCCTCATTTAAGGCTAATTTCATAATATACCCGGCAGCTGCATCCGGATTATCTATGTCAAAAAGGAAGCCGTTGACATTATGCTCAACAAGATCCCTGTTGCCAATTACATCTGTAGCAATTATGGGAAGCCCGTAGCTCATCGCTTCAAGAATCCCGAGCGGCAGACCCTCCCATCTTGACGTTGAAATATAACAAAACGATTTTATTAAATACTCACCCGGATCAAGAACAGCACCGGTTAATTTGAAAAAGCGTTCCATGTTTTCAGAAACAAGTCTTTTCTTGAATTCAGCCTCTTCTTCGCCGCTTCCCACAACAATAAAAGCAAAATTCCTGCCTTTGTTTATTTTCTGAAGTGCTTTGCACACCGGGATCAACAGCATGCTGTTTTTAGCGGTGTCGAACCGGGTAAAAGTTATTATATTGAAAGTCTTACTGCTGTCAAAATCAAAGGAAGCCGTTTGTGCCGGAATGAAGGTGCCGTTCGGGATCAGTTTAATTTTGTCGGCAGGAGCGAATTTCAATTTACTTGCCTTATCCGATTCTCCCGCTGACACGGAGATAAATCTGGCGGTCATATGTGAAAGCACCCGTTCAATCCACAGATAAAAGACTTTGTTTGGATAATTATAATTATCAGTGTGTATTCCGTGAAAAGTGTGAATACAGGCTCTGCCTGTAAAAAACGAAAGCAGCCTGCTGTATATACCGGCACCCTTGCCGTGTGAATGGATAATATTAATCTTTCTTGATCTGGCAAAAGCAGCAAGCTTAAATAAAACGGGCAGACTGAATTTACGGTGAGGGATATTAATAATGCTGTCTTCTCCAACCAGCTCTTTATACTTTTCGAAGTATGGATAATCATTCGGACAAGCTACATAAAAACGAACCTTTTCATGAAGCAGTTTTATTAAACGATAAATATGCTCGGGACCGCCGCCAAAATCAGCTCGCGCTGTAAGAACCAGAATATTCGGTTTACCGTTCATTTTCCTATTCTGCTCCAAAAATCAAGTAAACGCATCAGCAGATAAACTTTAAAGTGCACAGCATTTCTTATGATCAGAAAGACTCCTTTTCTTCTGTGCAATTTTAATTCCGGAAGCCTCAGTCCTCTTTTTCTTGAAAGATAATTCATGCGGGCTTTCCGGGTTTCCCAGTCTGCTGAAAACTGTGAGTCGTGTATCCGGTAAAAAACCTGCAGCCTGGGGAAAAAATAAAATGAGCCGAGCTCACTTAAGCGGAGCCAGAGATCATAATCTTCGATCTGGAGATCGGGATCCTCGTCGAATCCGTTAATGCTTTTAACAGCAGCGGCATCAGCAAGTACGCTTGAAAGCGGTATGGTGTTTCCGGTTTTAAGCAGAGCATCCCTGCTTTTCGCAGCTTTAAAAGGCAGCGGCAGAACTTCATAAAGCGGTGAAAAAATATTTACGCTGCCGAATGTTACGCTCATTGAATAGACAAAAACCGGGTTAATCTTTCTTTTAAAAAATTTAACCTGCCGCTCAAGTTTATCTTTTATCCATAGATCATCGCTGTCAATAAATGCGATCAGCTCACCGGATGACTTTCCGATGCCGAAATTTCTGGGCACTGAAGGTCGTCCCGCATGCGGTATGGAGTAAAACTTTACCCTGCTGTCGGTCTGTGCAATTTTCTCAGCAGCGTTAAAAGTATCATCGGCTGACCCGTCGTCAACAATAATAAGCTCTATGTTTTTATATGTCTGGCTTAATACTGACGCGGCCGACTCCTTGATAAACCCGGAGGAATTATAAGCGGGCATTATTACTGAAACAAGCGGTTCAGGAATCATATCTTTTCGAGTATAAAAATTCCGCAGCCATAGGTGCAGTTAAGGTTATTTTTGATATCCGCAGTGTGCAGGCTTACATTTTCAAAAAACCTGTTGTTGTCGTTTATATATGAAAAAGAAAGGAGATTATAGCTGCCGTCAAAAAGATCCAGAAGGTATTTCAGGGAAAACACACGGTGGGCATCAAATTCTATTCTTTGTGTTCCTATAGGCGCCGAGAAATAAAATCTGCCTCCCTTTTTCAACACTTTGTAGATGTTTTGCAAACCCTTAAGATGCCCGTTAACATCAATTTTATCCCCGTACCTTCCCAGTCCGAAATGTTCCAGGGCATGCAGCGACGAAACCGAATCGGCGTAGTCGCTATAGTTAAAATTGCTATCCATAAGATCAGCTTTTTTAAAGATAACCCCCGGTACTTTGTCTTTTATTTCCCTGATATCAAAAACCTCGATATCTCTGAAAGAAGCAACGTGTGCAACAAAACCGTCGATACGGGAACCAATATCAACATGTCTGACCGGGTTCTTCATATAAATCTGTCTGGCCACGAAAAGATCCTGGTGAAAATAATGCAGGGGAAGGGAACCGGCATCTTCGAAGCGGTCCCCCAGACAGGGTCTAAGGGAGCTTACCGAAAAGTTTTTATCCTGCTTCAATAGTTTTTGTATATGCGAATAGTTTTTTATAAAAGGCGCAAGGCCCTTAAACGAATTTAAAAGGGTACGCGCAGAAAAACCAAAAGTCTTAAGGTAAAATCCTAAACTAGCCATTGGGTAAAACAATCTGTTCAATTAATTTTTTCATATAGCCTTCGGCAGTGTGATCCTTTAATGATCTCTCATAGCCCGCATCGGCAATACGGTTTCTCAGATCCCCATTATTCAGAAAGAAAATAATTTCAGCAGCAAGGCTGTCGATATCTTCATATACAGCAATCTCTCTGTCAATTTCATAAGCCAAATTTAATCCGGGTACATAATAGCTCAGCTGGAAACCGCCGCATCCGTTTATTTCATAATGCCGTCCTTTTAGCTGCTCCTTGTTTTTCTTAAGCAAATAGAGCTGCTTTAAATCCTTAAACGAACCCAGGGAGCTTATCAGGAAACGGTAATCAAAGCTTATGCTGTTTGATAAATTAAGATTGATCCTTGATTCATTAAAGATTTGCACCATTTTTTCCTGTGAAACCCATTCTGAACCCCACCCCCGTCCGAAAACAGCTGCGTTTATCCCCTCTTTTTTTAATCGTGCTAAAACCCAACGCCTGAAGGGACTATATCCGCCCACAAACGTGACATCGTATTTTTTAGGGACATCTGATTTTTTATATATATCGGAATTAAAGCCGAACGGAGAGTAAATTATATTTTTTTTACCGGCCGACAAATAATTCATATATGTATAGTAATCCGGAGTTGTAGAATAATGGAAGAAGGGTCTCCAGTATTCAGCATAATCTCTGCGCCAAGGATCGTCAATAAAGTAAGCCGCGGTTTTGGTTTTATCTCTTATCCTAGTTAAAGTATCGGGACTGAATTCTTCTTCAAACAGACAAAAAACAACAATATCCGGATGCTCGGCAGCAACAAATTCTTCAAGCTTCCTGTTCATAGCAGCCTTGCCGGAATTCCTGTATTCGGAATAATAGTCGAATAACTTTACATTATTTTCTCCCAGAACACGGCAAAGGGGGAGATAGACATTTATATATTCGTAGGAATAGCCCCTTTCCTTAATTCCGTAATCATACTGCATTATTACGACAGCGGCTTTCATGCTTTAGTTCTCGATGATGAGATTAAATTTTTATTTACTGCAGCAATATAAAAAAGATAAATCATACCCGTTAAGGAAACAGCATATGCCGCACCTTCAATTCCATAACTGAGAATCAGAAGATAGTTAAGCACTACAGAAAGTATACCGGTTAAAATTTTCGGAAACAGATATTTATTGGGCTGATTGAGAGCCATACCAAGAGAAGCTAACGCCTGCCCGGCATAAAATAATCCAGTACCGAAACAAAGCAGGGGCAGCAAATACCAGTATAGCGCATAATCCGCTCCGCTGATTATTATAATCAGATACTTTCCCCAAAACGCCGTAATAAACACCGCAAGGCTTGTTACGATTATTACAAGCAAAACATTAAGCTTAATATACAGGTAGCCGTTTCTGGTTTTTTCCGGATCTTCCGGGTTCGAGTAATTCTGGAAAATTATGGGTGTAGTAAAATCCGCCAGTATGTTTGCGGGGACAACGATAAAAGCGGTTACAAGCGACATCATTACGGCATATATGCCGACAACCGATGTAGATAATAAATCTGCGATAATCCACCTTTCACCATTAAGCTGAAGCCATCCGCTTACTCCCCAGAGAACAAACGGGAATACGTATAAAACAATTTTCCCCCGCATCTCTTTTTTTATTAATGGATCTGCCGGCCCCGCGATCAGCTGTTCCGGAATGTTTTTCCGAAAGACTCCTATTTTTATAAAAGAGAACAAGAGGGTAATCACACTCAGAACAACAAAGGTTACAACAAGACTCAAACTGCGATTTAGCAAAAGAACAAATAACACGACAGCTATGGTAAACTTTTCAGCCCCCTGAAGCAGCGCATTTTCTCTTCGTCTTCTTAAGAGATTGAGAAACGCATTAAAAAATTCCCCCAGCCTTCCGGCTATTATAAAAATTCCTGCAAACAGGAAAAATTCCGGCGCAAGAGAAAAATCAGCCGATAATGATAATATTACCATGATAATAACAATTAGGCTCAGCAGACCAGAGGCAACAAACAAGAACCGGTTCACAAGGGAGATATAAGTATTGACGGCACCTTTACCAAGATAATCATAATAAAATCTTATAAAACCCTGAACGGCAGGACCAAAGAGAATAAGTGAAAGCAGAACAGTTATTGTTAGAACAAGAGCGTAAATTCCGTAATCGGAAGTCCCCATTTTTGAAAGCAGCTTAAGAATTACGAAACTCAGAATAACGTTAAGAAGCTGGCCAAAGAAAACCCAGCTTAATTCAACTGCCGAGTCAGCGTCGGCTTTTGATCGTATAAGCTCAAAAAACTCCTTAAAACGGCCAATCATTTATGAATCAGAGGAAATATTTATGGTTAAAAACTGCCGCAAGATATAAAAAATGATGGTATGAATGAAAAATCCAACCTTGAACCTTGAAGTAAAAATATATAGTTTTATTCTTACCTATAAAAAATATAGTTGATAAAATTGCCTGATATTAAGATATCGTCTGTAATAATTGCCCGGAACGAGGAAGCGAATATCGCCCGCTGCATTGAAAGCCAGCTCAACTGCATAGACGAGATCATAATAATTCTGGACGAAACCACCACCGACAACACCGGTGAAGTGATTAAAAAATATCCTGAGGTAAGACAGATAGTTTCAAAGTGGAAGGGGTATGCCGGTACCAAGGAATATGCAGTGTCACTTGCCGGAAACGAATGGATTTTCTGGATAGATGCGGACGAGGAGATTACTCCGCAGCTTAAGCAGGAACTCCTCTTCTGGAAAAAGTCTGAACCCGACAGCAAAGCATATTCAGTACCAAGGAAGGCATTTTTCCTGGGAAAATGGATGAAGCACAGCGGCTGGTATCCCGGAAGGGTTACCCGGTTGTTTAACAAGAACTTTGCCCATTTCAGCACCAGGAATGTTCATGAACATCTTATTGTAGACGGGCCCACCGGCAGATTAAAAAATGATCTCAATCATTATACTGATGAAAACATTAGGCACTATTTCAATAAATTTAATCTTTATACCACTCTGGCAGCGGACGAGCTGATATCAAACCGGAAAAAGTTCAGAATGAGCGATATAATGGTGCGTCCGTTCTTCCATTTTTTTAAAATGTATATTATCAGGAGAGGTTTTCTGGATGGAATACAGGGCTTAATGCTTGCAGTATTCTCATCATTATATGTATTCACAAAGTATAGTAAATTGTGGGAGAAACAATCCCGGAGAACAAAATGACAATCGGAATAGTGGTTAATCTTACAAAGGGTAACCTTTATAGTGTTGTTTCNNTAAGCGGGATATTAATATTTATAAAAAAAGCGATATGATAATTTCTATCGGCGGCGACGGGACGATGCTCGATACATTGTATAAAGCGCGTTTTTATAACAAACCCGTGCTGGGCCTGAATCTCGGAAAGCTGGGATTTCTTGTTGAGGTGAACATCGACCAGATTGACCACCTTATTGAGGAGATAAAAAACAAGACCTATAAGATTGAAGAAAGAATGGTTATTGAGGCAGTATGCATCGGACATCAGGTAGAAAAACTTTATGCAATAAATGATATAGTAGTCGATAAAGCCGGATGGCCCAAGATGATAGAGATAAATGTATCCGTAAACTCTGAATATTTTACAAACTTTGTTGCGGACGGACTGATAACAGCAACACCAACCGGGTCAACTGGATATGCTCTGTCAACGGGCGGTCCCGTAGTTAGCCCGGGAACAGATGTAATTACCCTTTCACCAATATCTCCGCACAGCCTTACAATGCGGCCTTTTGTACTTTCGGGGAAAGATGAAATATTAATCCGTGCAGAATCGATGCATAAAGAAATTCTGGTTGACTGCGATGGACAAAGAGTTTTTTCATTTAAACCGCCGCTGGAATTGAAAATAAGCAGGAGTGCGGTTCCGGTAAAACTCGTACGGACATCTTTAACGAGCTACTTCAAGACTCTCAGGAATAAACTTTTCCTGGGAATCGACATAAGACATTCTCCAAACATTAATCTGGAATGATAAAATGAGAACACTTCTTTTTCTGATACTTGCAGCTTTTTCATTGCAGTGTTTTGCACAGGATACGAACAAGGTCGTTTTTGATGAAACTTCGGGGAAATCTATAATTGTAGGCTATTTAACATGGGAAGTTCTGGAGGATTCAGGTTTTGCCGCATGGTTTAATCCTGAGTATGAGGCTTATGAACCGGATTTTGAAGTAATTGATTATATTGCCGAAAAGCTGGTACAGACCGACATAACTGTTGTTTTGGGAACATGGTGCAGCGACAGCAGAAGGGAAGTGCCGAGATTGCTTAAAATACTTGACTATGCGGATTTTCCGGATGATCACCTCACCATGATAGGGGTAGATAGAAGCAAAATAATCGAGGGAAGTGAAAACAAAGGTGATTGGGAGGTAGAGTTTGTTCCGACAATTATTTTTTATAATGACGGAAAAGAAATAGGCCGGATAGTTGAAAATCCGCAGGAAACACTGGAATTGGATATCGAACAGATTATTACAAACCAGGAATTTTAAGATCAGCCTGGTCACTCAGCCGGGATAAATATCAGGCACCGGTAAAAAGACAGCCACCCTCTTTTGATTATGTCAGTCTGTAATTAGCCCGCTGATTGAAGGTGAATAATTTTGCTTCCGGAATTTTTAGTGGCGCAGAAATTAAAAAGCGTCCCGTTTTAACAGGAGATTTGATGTTAAGAGACAGCCAGAATAATGAAGACAAATTATGGTATAAGGACGGGGTTATATATCAGGTTCATATTAAAGCTTACAGGGACAGCAATAATGACGGCCTGGGGGACATTATTGGTCTTACAGAAAAGCTTGATTATATAAAGTCCCTCGGGATAACAATTATCTGGCTTTTACCCTTTTATCCCTCTCCCCAGCGGGATGACGGGTATGATATTGCGGATTATCTGAATATTAATCCGGATTACGGAACCATCGAGGACTTTAAAAACTTTATCCGCCAGGCCCACAAAAGGAAAATTAAAATTGTTACCGAGCTGGTTCTTAATCATACTTCGGATCAGCACGAGTGGTTTAAACGCGCAAGGAAAAGTCCCCCCGGCTCACCGGAAAGAGATTTTTATGTCTGGAGCAACACACCCGATAAATATAAAGAAACCAGAATTATTTTCAGGGATTTTGAATCCTCAAACTGGGCCTGGGATCCTGTTGCGAAAGCATATTACTGGCACAGGTTTTATTCGCATCAGCCTGATCTGAATTTTGAAAATCCGCAGGTGCATAAAAGCCTCTTGAAAGTTGTTGATTTCTGGCTCGATCTTGGCGTGGATGGCTTACGTCTTGATGCTGTTCCTTATTTGTATGAACAAGAAGGGACTAATTGTGAAAATCTTCTCCCGACACACCGGTTTCTTAAGAAAATCAGGTCTTATATCGACAATAAATATAAGGGGATAATGCTTCTTGCCGAAGCAAACCAGTGGCCGGAAGATGCGGTATCATATTTCGGGGAGGGCGATGAATGCCATATGGCGTTCCACTTTCCGCTCATGCCCAGAATTTATATGGCCGTACAAATGGAAATAAGATTTCCCATAATAGACATACTCGAACAAACCCCCTCGATTCCTGAAAACTGCCAGTGGGCAACGTTCCTCAGGAACCATGATGAGCTNNAATCTCGGCATTAAAAGAAGACTTGCCCCGTTGATGGAAAACAACCGAAGGAAAATAGAACTGATTAATATCCTGCTTTTTTCTCTTCCCGGCACACCTATTATTTATTATGGTGATGAAATCGGAATGGGTGATAATTATTATCTGGGTGACCGGAACGGTGTCCGCACCCCCATGCAGTGGAGTCCCGACAGAAATGCCGGCTTTTCAGACACCAATCCGCAGCGGCTTTTTCTTCCTGTAATTATAGATCCAGAGTATCATTACGAAACCGTAAACGTTGAGGTTCAGGAAAGATTTGCTTCCTCCCTTTTCTGGTGGATGAAAAAAGCGATTGCCTTGCGCGGAAAATATAAATCATTTGGCCGGGGCTCATTAACATTTCTTAATCCCGGCAATCCCAAAGTGCTTGCGTTTATCAGGACATACCAGGAAGAAACCATACTTATTGTTACTAATCTTTCAAAATATTCACAAGCAGTTGAACTGGACCTTAAAGAATATGCGGGCTACATACCGATGGAAATATTCAGCAGGAATAAATTTCCGCAGATAAAGGAATCCTGGTATGTATTAACGTTAAGTCCCCATGATTACTACTGGTTCTCGCTTGAAAAGCAGAAAGTTCTTCATCAGCGCAGGGAACTGGTTGTTCCTGAATATGAAACAAAGAAGTCCTGGAAAAAATTTATACAGGAAGATATAAACGCGCAGATGGATGATGGCTTAATGACAGATTATCTGGAATTTCATGGAAGAATAGATACTCAATTACATGGATTCCGCTCCGTAGAACTGATAGACACTTTCTTTCTGGATGATGATTACCGGTGCAGCATTATGTTGTTAAGGGTCAATTATGCCGATAAACAATCCGAAATACTTTTACAGCCGATAAAAATCACCCCTGAACAGGATGCCGGAATTGTAATCCATTCCAGAAACTCGGAAGTAATAGCAAAGCTGAAGACAGAAAAAGAAAATCTGTTTATTTATAACGGCATCTATGATGATGAATTCAGAAAAGAGATGTTCCGCGCTTTCTTCAGGAAAAGAAGCATCAAGGGATTAAACGGCGAACTGAATATTTCGCTCAGCAAAAATTTCAGGTCGATGGTTTTAAACATCCCGGATCCGGCATCATTTATTCTAAAGGACTATCCGGAAGGATATAGCCTGCAGTTTTCCGACAAATTATTCCTGAAACTTTACCGCAAGCCGGAAGAGGGAATACAGCCCGGAGAAGAAATGCTTCATTTTTTTGAAACCACCCCGGGTTTTAGCAATGTCCCATCGTTGGATGGCGTTGTAAAATATACCGAGCATTGGAAAAAGCCACTTACTATAGGTATTGTAAATGAATATATACCGAACCAGGGAACGGCATGGCATTATTTCGGCGATGCCCTGGGGAGATATTTTGATAAAGTACTATCAAGCGAAAGGGATAAAACCGAGTCAAAGTCTTTTATGACAGGTTTCTTTATATCGGATGAAGAAAAACAGAGCGAAAACAGCTTGTGCGGTTATTCCGATCCTATTGCAATCAGCTCTGCAGGACTTATGGGGGTAAGAACCGGGGAGATGCATATTACTCTCTATTCTGAAAAAGAGAAAAAAGATTTTGCCCCGGAACCGTTTTCCGCACTTTATCAGAGGTCGGTGTATCAATCTATACGCACATCGATTAAAAATACTTTCAGAAATTTGCGGCACAGAGATGAACTGAAAACCCTGCATGAGCTTGACCCTGTAATATCTGGCGAAGACATCCTGCTGAACTTCGCCGAACAGATGATAAATAAAAAATTAGATGCGGATAAATTGCGGATACATGGAGATTACCATCTCGGGCAGGTTATGTTCACAGGGAAGGATTTTGTAATTACAAATTTTGAAGGAGTATACAGTTATCCGGTAAGCGAAAGGAGACTTAAAAGGAGTCCGCTGCGCGATGTTGCAAGCATGTTGTGGTCATTTTATTTTGCGGCCTCCCAGGGCCTTTCAAAGTATAATAATATGGGAATCAGTACAGAAAAAGAACTTGAGTTTTATTCGCAGCAGTGGTGGTTCTGTATGAGCACCAGCTTCCTTTCTTCATATTTCAAAACCATCAAAGAAGCGGAATTTGTTCCAGCGGAAAAAGAAACCATAGATTATTTAATAATGTTTTATCTTCTGGAAAAGACGGTTAGCGAACTGAATAACATTTTATTCCAGTCCCCGGAAATGCTCCACATTCCGCTGGATCTGATTAATTATATTATCCGCAGGATTGAAAAGAAGGATGATATGGTTGCCGGGGTAAATCCCCGGCTGTAAATTTTTCAGGAAAGATAAGTTTCTTTAAACTTTTCATAATTAAGAATTTTTAGATTAGATCCGGTCAGCTCTACAAGTCCTTTTTTGGCAAAGGCATGCAGCGTGCGGGATATAGTCTCTCTAGAAGTCCCCGCCATATTTGCCAGGTCATGCTGGAACGGGAGTCTCTCAATTTCGACGGTTCCGTTTTTAATCTTCCCTACATCATCCGCAAGCTGCAAAATGACAGTTGCGACCTTTCCTTCTGCATCTTTAAGAGAAAGCGACTTGATTTTCATGTCGGCAGATCTTAACCGGTGGGCCAGCTCAACAAGCAGAGAAACTGCAACTTCCGGATGTTCCTGAAGCAGATTCAGAAAATCGCTTCTTTGTATAATGAACATATCCGTATCGGTCATTGCGGTAACATTTGCAGATCTGTTTGAGCCGTCCAGTATTGCCATCTCTCCAAAAAAGTCAGACTCGGCAAGGATTGTCAGTATAACTTCTTTCCCGTCATCGCTAACTCTTGATACTTTTACCTGTCCTTCAACAATAACAAATAAAGCTGTATCCGGTTCGTTTTCAAAAAACACAATAGAGTCCTTTTTGAAATTTTTACGCATTCCCAACTTAAGTATCTTATCAATTACCGGATCATCTAAATCGGCAAAAATTGGTACAAATCTCAAAAAGTTATAATTGTCTTCCATCGGAACATCCTTTCTTTTTTTTTCAAAATTACCTCTATCCTGGTGGGTAATTAATGAAAAGACGTTCTTAGTATAAGATATATGGTCTTTTCTTTAAGTGAGTTTTTATTCCGGAGGAAGCAGGGGTGATTAATGTCACGCTAATTAACGGGGAGCGAGTTTGGCTCGATATGAACCATCACATTCAAAATATTTGCACTGGCGTTCATGAGTTTATCTTTCAGGTTATGGCCGATCAAATGTCCTTCTGCAACGGTAAGCTTTGCATCAACAACAACGTGAATATCAATTATGTAATATATTCCGCTCTTTCTTATATAGCATTTTTCTATATCGATTACGCCTTCAGTTTCCCTTGCAACATTCCTGATTTTTAACTCATATTCTTCGCCGGGCGCAGTATCCATTATTTCATGAAGNNTATCCGTTACCGCCAATTACCGCAATCAGAATTCCAATAAAGGCAGCAGCAGAAGTAATAGCATCGGACCTGTGGTGCCATGCGTCTGCTTTCATTGCCGTACTGCCCACCTTGTTTCCTTCCTTGTAAACAAAGCGGTAAAGAGATTCTTTTGTTATAACTACTCCAACCAGGACAAACAAAGTAAATGTTGCAGGAAGATGATGCGGGGTGATTATCTCTTTAATGCTCTGAATAACAATGATAAGGGCGGCACCCAGCAGCGCTACCGAAACAACAAATGCCGCAAGTGATTCGGCTTTGCCATGACCGTAGGGGTGATTTTCGTCCGCCGGTTTTGATGATATTTTAAGTCCTCCCCAAACAATAAGCGAGCTGAAAATATCTGTTGTGGATTCAATTCCGTCTGCTACAAGAGCATAGGAGTTTCCCACTATTCCTGAAATAATTTTGATTATTGCAAGCAGTGCATTAAACAATACTCCGGCGATAACGGTCTTTATTCCTTTTTCGAGCAGTTTCATAAAACAAAAATAACGCATTATTTGTTAAAAAACCGCCAGAAACGTGGAAATACAGTACTGAAAACAAAGACTTAATTAATAAAAAATTGCGATATTCTTGCAGGGTTTATTCAATTATCTGTTTTTTAATCCGAATTTCCTTGTCAATATGTTAACCGCCCCCGGACCTTACGGTTATCTTGCGAATACCTTCCACAAATCCGTGGAGATAGGCGGAGGGTAGGCGCAGGGTAGCCGTAAGGTAAGCGCAGGGTAACCCCAATAGCTCCCCACGGCAGGCACATGAATTATTCAGGCATCACATTTTCTAAAAAGAGAGAAACAAACAATAAAAATTGGAGTTTTTAGAAAAAATAGCCGAAAGAAGCGGATAATTGACAATATTTGGTTTTTTCTCAGAAATTAATCATTATGAACGGGCAGTTTTATATCTGTGCCATATTAATTTCTTTACTGAAGTGAGATCATCACAAAGGATGAAATTAAAGAAAACTATCTTTATTTAATAACTTGAAGCATCAGATGAAAATCGGCGCACTTTATTTGGGGAGCAATAAATGTCATTTTAACGTATGGGCTCCCCACGCTAACGACATAAGAGTAAAAACGTACTTTCCTGAAGAAAAAATTATACCCCTTGCTAAAGCCGGTAATGGTTACTGGAGCGGTCAATTCTATAATATATCACCGGGAACCAGATATAAATACATAATAAATAACCGGGCGGAGTATCCCGATCCCGCTTCTAATTTTCAGCCTCTTGATGTGCATGGTCCTTCGGAAATTGTTGATCACCAATCGTTTGCATGGACCGATAAAGGATGGAAGGCAATTCCGCTTGAAGATTATATCATATACGAACTGCATATTGGTGCATTTACCCAAGGGGGAACATTTGCTTCAGCTATAAATAAAATCCCTCATCTTAAGGAGCTGGGTATTACTGCCGTCGAAATAATGCCGGTGGCACAGTTCCCCGGGAACCGCAACTGGGGTTATGACGGAGTCTATCCGTTTGCGCCCCACCATAGCTACGGCGGTCCGGCAGGTCTTAAACAACTTGTAAACGAACTGCATAAAAATGATATTGCCGCTGTACTTGATGTTGTATATAACCACCTCGGACCGGAGGGTAATTACATTAACCAGTTTGCACCATACTTTACCTCCAGGTACCATACTACGTGGGGAGATGCCGTAAATTTCGATGATAATTTAAATGCCGGGGTCAGAAATTATTTTATTCAGAATGCTTTATACTGGCTGAGAGAATATAATTTTGATGCACTAAGACTCGATGCAATTGATAAGATTTACGACAGCAGCCCAAAACACTTCCTTAAAGAGCTTGCTGAGAATGTAAAAGCATTCTCAGATGAGGCAGGCGTAAAAAAAATACTAATTGCGGAAAGCGATCTGAATGACGAAATTATAATCCGCCCTATTGATGAGGGGGGATATGGTTTGGATGCGCAATGGAGCGATGATTTTCACCATTCGCTTCACGCTATTGTTACCGGAGAAAAAGAGGGCTATTATATTGATTTTAACTCAGTCGCAGATCTTGCAAAAAGCATCGGGAACAATTTCGTTTACGATGGCGCATATTCCGTATTTAGAAATAAAATCCACGGCAACAGCGCC
Source organism: Ignavibacteriales bacterium UBA6490 (assembly GCA_002435365.1). Taxonomy (GTDB): domain Bacteria; phylum Bacteroidota; class Ignavibacteria; order Ignavibacteriales; family Ignavibacteriaceae; genus UBA6490. Next base: position 34,523 of record DJMM01000042.1, on the reverse strand, counting down.
ATTCTAAGAGATAAAAAACAGTTTGTGGTCTGTATTCAGAATCATGATCAGGTTGGTAACCGGGCAGAGGGAGAAAGGATCTCTTCACTTATTTCATTCGAGCTGTATAAAACTGTTTCTGCAATTGTACTGCTTTCCCCCTTTGTACCGTTGATATTTATGGGACAGGAGCTCTACGAAAGCTCGCCTTTTTATTATTTCATAAGTCATTTTGATAGCGAACTCGTTCAGGCTGTCCGCAGCGGAAGAAAAGAGGAGTTTCTCTCCTTCAACTGGACGGAAAACATCCCGGATCCGTTTTCGGAAGAGATATTTATGAAATCAAAAATCCGCTGGAAGCTTTTAGCTGACGAAAAAAATGCAGCCGTCTTTTCAATGTACAAAAGACTAATTGATATCCGGAAAAAGAATGACCAGTTCGGGATTGTTAAAAACGATAACCTGGAAGTTGCTCATTCAGAGGAGCAAAAATTTATCAGGGTCCGTTTTCATGGAACGGGGAAAGAAGTATTTTATATTGCCAATTTAGGATCCGGGACGATTGAACTGCGGGAAGGAGTACCGCCAGGCAGATGGAAAAACATTTTTGACAGCTCTTCTTCCCAATGGCTTGGTCCTGTTGTATCAGAAAACACTAATCGTCTTATTGGCGGAGAGAAGATTGTGCTTTACAGGGAATCTTTTCTTTTATTTGAATCGGAGATATAAGTTGGAAAAATATATTTGCATTCATGGACATTTTTATCAGCCTCCGCGGGAAAACCCATGGCTGGAGGCAATTGAAGTGCAGGATTCTGCTTATCCTTACAGGGACTGGAATGAAAGGATATCAGCAGAGTGCTATCATCCGAACATGAATGCAAGGATACTGCAGAACAACTCAACAGTAATCGATATAGTCAATAATTATTCTAAAATCAGCTTTAACTTTGGCCCCACCCTCCTTAGCTGGCTTGAGACGAATGCGCCCGAGGTATACTCCGGGATTCTCGCAGCAGATAAAGAAAGCATAAAAAATTTTTCCGGTCATGGTTCTGCAATTGCCCAGGTTTACAACCACACCATCATGCCGCTTAACAATACCCGCGATAAAGAAACACAGGTAATATGGGGAATTGAGGATTTTGTTTCTCGTTTCAGACGTCGGCCGGAGGGAATGTGGCTTGCGGAAACTGCTGTTGACATTGAAACTCTTGAAATTCTTGCAAAACATGAAATTAAATTTACCATACTGGCCCCGCGGCAGGCGCATAAAGTGAAACCCCCTAAAGCCAAGCAATGGACCGATGTGGGGGATTCCAGGATCGATCCCAAGAGACCATATTTATGTAAACTTCCCTCCGGAAAAAGAATAACTCTTTTCTTCTACGATGGTCCGGTTTCGCAGGACCTTGCTTTTGGCGAATTACTTAAAAACGGTGAAAGCATGGCAAACAGGTTAATCGAGACATTTGATGATAAAGACGAGAGCGCCCAGCTTGTTCATGTTGCCACAGACGGAGAAACATATGGTCATCACCAGAAACAGGGAGAAATGGCGCTTGCTTACTGCCTGAGCTATTTAGAATCAAATAACCTTGCAAAGATTACGGTGTACGGTGAATACCTGGAAAGATTTCCGCCGGAATGGGAGGTTAAAATATTTGAAAACACTTCCTGGAGCTGTGTACACGGCATTGAAAGATGGAGAAGCAGCTGCGGATGCAGCGCGGGTCATCCGGACTGGAACCAGGAATGGAGAGAACCGCTCAGGCAGTCAATGGACTGGCTAAGGGACTCCGCCGCCGCAGTTTATGAAAAAGAAATGGCGAAATTTTCAGGGGATCCATGGGGCGCCAGGAACAATTATGTAAAAGTAATCCTTGACAGAAACGGGGATAACATTACCCGCTTTTTGAAAGACAACGGAATTAAAAGCAGCAACGAAAAGGATTTGGTTGCAATACTTAAATTGCTGGAAATGCAGCGTCATACCATGCTGATGTATACAAGCTGCGGATGGTTCTTTGATGAAATTTCAGGAATTGAAACAGTGCAGGTAATATTGTATGCGGCAAGGGTTATTCAGCTGGTGAGAGAGTTAACCGGTTCGGATCTCGAGCCCGAGTATATAAGACGGCTTGAAAAAATTATAAGCAATATTCCCAATATCGGCAACGGCGCCTTTGTTTATGAAAACTATATTAAACCAGCGGTTATAGATCTTATGCGTGTGGCAGCACATTATGCTGTTTCTGCCCTATTTAAGGATTATTCAGCGGAGTCAAAAATATTCTGCTATGAAATATTCTCGGAAGATTATGAAAAACTTACAGCCGGTAAGGTTAGTCTTGCAATAGGCCGTTCGCGGATGAGATCCCAGATAACCCATGAGGCCCAGCTGATAACGCATTCATTTTTTCATCTTGGGGACCATAATCTTAATGGCGGAGTGCGGGAAAGCCGCTCCCCGGAACAGTATACAAAAATGAAGAATGAGCTTAGGCGGGCATTCAGAAAACTTAACGTAAGTGAAATTATTCTGCTAATCGACAAGCATTACGGCACTCACAGCTACAGTCTATGGCACCTGTTTAAGGATGAAAGCAGGAAAGTATTTAACATGCTTATGAGGGAAACACTGGATGCCATTGAAATAAATTACCGTCAGCTGTATCAGAATCATTATCCGATGATGCTGGCTATGCTGGATACCGGAACCCCTCTGCCGAAAGCCTTAACCACCGCAATAGAATTTATTATTAATACGGATTTCAGAAAGATGCTTGAAAGTCCCGACCTCATTAATGTGGAGGAACTTCAGAATCTTTCAAGAGAAGCGGTAAAGTGGAATGTTGAGCTTGATAAAAAGCTGCTCGGTTATTTCGCCACTAAAAGAATTTCTGTATTAATGCAGAAATTCACCGAAGAGCAGGATAATTTTAGGCTGCTGAACGAGCTCAACATTTTATTAACCGTGCTGAAAGAGCTTGGACTTGAGCTTGACCTGTCCAACGCACAGAATATCCTCTTCTATTACATGCGGGATAATGCAATTAATATTGAAGGACGAAACGAACAGTGGCTGTCCGGATTTTCAGAACTTGAGAAATTACTCACGATCAGTCTACATGAAAGCGTATGAAGAAGATACCTAATGCCGCATACAGACTGCAGTTTAATAAAGATTTTACTTTTAATTCTGCCGTTGAAATTTTCAGCTATCTGCACGCACTGGGATTAACTTGCATATATGCCTCGCCCATATGGCATGCTAAAAAAGGCAGTGTTCATGGTTATGATGTTGTTGAACCCGCTGAAATAAATCCGGAACTGGGTTCAGCGGATGATTTTGCGAAATTTAAGAAGGGGATAAAGGCTTACGGATTCGGCTGGCTGCAGGATATAGTACCTAACCACATGGCATACAGCAGCGAAAACCAGATGCTTACCGATCTTCTGGAAAACGGAAAGAACTCGCGTTATTATAACTTTTTTGATATAGACTGGGATCACCCGCACCTAAGCGTACGGAACAGAATACTTGCTCCGTTTTTGGGCAAACTGTACAGGGAATGTCTTGAAGCCGGTGAGATTAAACTGAGCTATGATTCTTCGGGCTTTTCAGTAAGCTATTATGAAAACAGGCTCCCGCTGAAAATCGAAACATATGCCGAGATCCTTTCGTTTGGATTAAATGATCTTGTTTCTGCGCTTGGAAGGGAAAATCCGGATATAATTAAATATCTGGGTGTGGTGTATTTCCTGCGCGCTCTTCCATCGGCGGAGGAGTTAAACGAAAGATATTACCAGATAATGTTTATCAAAGAAATTCTGTGGGAATTATACTCTGATAACCCGTTCATAAGAAATACAATTAATAAAACAATCGGCGATCTGAACGGAATACCCGGAAACCCCGCTTCTTTTGATCTTCTGAACAATATTCTTAGCACACAAAATTTCAGGTTGTGCTATTGGAAAGTTGCGGTTGAGGAAATAAACTACCGGAGATTTTTCAATATAAACGAGCTTATTTCCCTTAGAATGGAAGACGAGCAGGTATTTAAAAGAACCCATGTCCTGATCAGTAAACTGGTTAATGAAAAGGAAATAACCGGTTTAAGGATTGATCATGTAGACGGATTATATGATCCCGCCGCTTACCTGGAAAAACTGAGAGACATGAATAGTGACCTGTATATCATTGTAGAAAAAATTCTGGCGGATGATGAAAATCTTCCAGTAAGCTGGCCCGTTGACGGCTCCACCGGATATGAATACCTGAATTATCTTAATGGACTTTTCGTAAATCCGGAAAACCTGAAAACAGTAAATTCCGTGTACCAGCGATATATCAGAAAACTTATTAACAGCAGTGAAGTGGCCAATGATAAGAAAAGACTTATTATACGCACAAGAATGGCGGGTGAGGTTGAAAAACTTGCTTATTTAATCGAAGCGATTTCAAGCAGCGACCGCTATGGAATTGATATTACTATGGTCGGATTGAAAGCCGCACTTGAAGAAATTCTTACTTTCTTTCCTGTCTACAGGACATATATTACAGAGAAAGATTACAGCGAACAGGATAAGGGATATATTGATTACGTCATTAATAAAGCAAAAAAGGATAATCCGCGCTTTACAAATGAGATTGAGTATATCGGCAGCATACTCAAGCTCAATTTCCACGAACAGATTTCAGACGAACAGAAGAAACGGGCTCTCGATTTCATTATGAGGTTTCAGCAGCTGACCGGTCCGCTTATGGCTAAGGGATTTGAGGACACAACATTTTATGTATATAACCGCTTCATATCCATTAATGAAGTGGGCTGCAATCCGGAACGGTTCGGCGTTCGACCCGAAGACTTTCATAATTTTAATATCGGGAGACTGGAAAGATGGCCTCACTCAATGAATGCTTCCTCAACACATGATACAAAACGCGGTGAAGATGCAAGGGCAAGACTGAATGTTCTGTCGGAAATACCGGAGGAATGGGACGAAAAGGTAAGACTGTGGAATAAAATTAATAAGAGAGAGAAGAAAACCGTCGGCCAGGTAAACGCACCCGACAGGAATGACGAGTATTTCCTTTACCAGAGCATTGTGGGATCATTTCCCTTCAGCGAAGATGAAATTCCAGTCTTTAAAGAGAGAATGAAGAATTTTATTATTAAAGCAGTAAGAGAAGCCAAGGTACATACAGCATGGATAAAACCGGATGAAGAATATGAAGCTGCGTTTACACAATTTGTCGGGGCAATACTGACGGGAGGCAGTAAATTCCTTGAGGATTTTAATCCCTTTATTAAAAAGATATCGGCTTACGGGGTTTATAACTCTGTTTCACAAACCATAATCAAGTTTCTGTCTCCGGGTGTACCGGATATTTATCAGGGATCGGAACTTTGGAACCTGTCCCTTGTGGATCCCGACAACAGAGCACCCGTAGATTATGAGACAAGAAAAAAATATTTAAACGGAATTATTAATGAACTTAACGAAAAAGGCAGTGTTGATGTGCTTAATCTGCTGAAAGAACCAGCCCCGGGTAAGATTAAACTGTATTTAACATATGTGCTGCTGCAGGAAAGAAACAAAAATCCCGATCTGTATTCAAAGGGGGAATATATTCCGCTTTATGCCGTGGGAAGTTTAAAAAACAATATCATCGGATTTGCCAGAAAACATGAAGACAAATATGCGGTTATTCTTTCCGGAAGATTTTTTACAAATATATTAACATCGGGCGGTCACTACAGTCCGGAGATCTGGCAGGGGACAAATATTACTATTAGTGAAAAAAGAAAGCTAAGAAATTTATTTACGGGCGAAGAAATAGTAACCGGAGAAACGCTTGATACGGGCGTTATCTTTAAAACACTTCCCTTTGCCGTACTTGTTGACAACTGATCCCAGAACCCCTCAGGTTAATTATTAGTGTCTTTGGTTTGCTTTAGAAAACGGGAGCATCTGCAAGCCGCGCCGCAGGGAATTATTTTCTTGTCTCCTTCATCAATTTGGAAGTCTTTTCTGCCTGCATCAGGAATGTTTCTATTTTTGCTTCGGTAGCCTGGGGATAAACATTTCCATCTGTCTCGATAGTCAGGAAAGGTATGTTCATCTTTCTGTTGAAGACGGGTGGAAGATCATATGAATGGTTGTTCAGTCGTTTAGCATGGATTTTATTTTCAATCGTCATTTCAGGAACGGTTACCGATTCAGAAAAGCGTGTCGGCATACATCCGAAAGGTCCGAGGTTTACCACACCGCAGTATTTTTCTATTGTTTCGGCCAGCGCTACGCCCAGCGTTAATCCGGGCTCTCCCTTACAATCGACAGGCACAATATGACGGCTGTGGTTTATTAGTTTTTCTATATCGGTACGTGAATATTCATAATAACCGGAGCGCTCAAGAGTTTTTTTAATCCTATATTCCGCCAGCCTCATAAACATCTGCCTGATAAACCTTTCATATTTTTTCCTGAATGAAGTATCCGGTTCAAGAAGTTTTAGCGACAGCAGGTAATCAACATAAAAAAGCCATTCGGTTATATAGGCATCTTTAAGAATAAATCCTTTTTCTGCAAAGCGGCGGTTAAGAAAGCGGTGTGAGAAATGATCCCGTCTTACATATATTTCTCCGACCAGGGCAATGTATTTTGCTTCCTTTATGCTCTTTTTAGCCGGGACTCTTGCTTTTATATTCTTTGCAAATATTTTCAGGTCTTTATAAATCTCTGTTGGACGTATTTCCTCGGCCTGAAGCAGGCGCACAAACTCTTCCCTGAATATTTTCAGTCCCTGCACCGGATCTTCGGCGTGAGCCATAATTCCCGATCGAATGTCGTCAAGAACATCTGCTGCAAGTATATTCTGCACTGCTCTTAATGCAAAATGCGGTCCGAAGCCTGCGAAACCGTCTTCGTTCATCAGGGGAAGCACCGCAACATTCCTAAGCTTCTTTCTTAAAATTAAATTCCTTAGAAAAACAGGATACTGACCCAGCCGGCAGTTCCCCGCACCCTGCACAATAAGCATTACTACAAAGCTTTTTTCATCCCATTTGTTTTCCAGGTAATCAATTAAAGAACCGGCGATCAATATTAATGGCAGACATTCTTTTCCCGTTGCATTTGCTCTTCCGTATTTTAATATTTCATTGTTTCCCTCGGGCAGCGCAATTGTATTTATACCCTGACTTCTCATTCCGGCAGCAAAATATTCAACGCATAAATCTCCGATAGAAGGAACTATAACCACCACTCTTTTATCGGTCAGCGGAATTTTCTCTCCCCCTGAAGAAATAAAATATGTGTCTAAAGCAGAGAACTGAATTTTTGCAGCCACAAAGTTATCCGAAGCGCTGATTTTTTTGTTTTCATTAAGCTTTCTGTAATTCTGGATAATGTCGAGAGCGGCATCAATCCTGGTATTTATACCTGCATCAGCAGTATGTCCGTCAAGTTCAAGGGTAAGAGAGGGCTTACTGCCCATTATTGTTCTGAACTGCGGGATTGTCATTGAATCCGGTGCGCATGAAAAATTCGATATGTAGGTTGCATAAAGCTGGGGGTGCTGTTTAATTATCTTTGCAGCTTTTAATATTTTTTTTGATCCCTCCCAAAACTGGTCTTCATCAACCGTTTCCTTTCGGTAATCAAACATGTCGAATGGCAGCACATATACCCCGCGGCTTGCAAATTTCTGGGGTATTCCCTTGTTGGCGGTATGAGTATATGAATTATATGGTCTGCCGACCAGGACCATGCCAACCGCATCGGGATTTTCTTTCAGCATATCCAGAAACTCTTCTCCCATTGCAAACATTTCATTATGATATGCCTGCTGCATTCTGACTGCATAATTATATGCTTTTTTTATCCCGGCCTTATCTGCTATTCCGACCTGCGAGGCAATAAGCAGAAATTTTTCCTCCTGGGATCCATAACCATTGGCAAAATTAAGGACCGGCATAATGAACTGTCCGTTTAACTCATAATCCTTAAAAGCCTGCCTCAGGAAGAGCGGCTCTTCACCAACAAATGCACAGCTTGAATTGAAATCCAGCCGGTGGTACTTCGCATCCTCCACATACATTTCAAGTACCTGTGGAACAAAATAGTAATCCGGTTTTTTGTTCAGCAGATTCTGGAATAACCCTATTGACAGCTGGCATGGATAACAGAAGGAAGTAAGTTCTCTCTGCCGTGTATCTTCAACCTCATCTGAAAGAACTACTTTAATACCAAGCGAAGTAAAGAAGTTGTAATACAAAGGAAACACGGTATGGGTATGAAATGATCTGTTAATTCCGATGCTTACAGCGTCATCCGGTAATTGTGCCGGGGGGGCATATTTGCCGAATATAAGATCGTTTCTTCTTTTTATATAATCAAACTTTTCCGAATGATACGATTTGTGATAAACCAGATTATAATATTTATTGCAGGCTCCTCCGAAGGGGTAATTTTTCCCCATCACCTCAATTAAATTTATTTCGCATTTTCTGTCGCACTTCTCTTTTCCGCCCCGGCAGATAAACGGCTTTTTATACAAAACCTCTCTTCCCGCAAGTTCTTCAAGGGAGAATTCCTTTTCGGCAACAAGACCCAGTTCCATCTTGTTTTTTACTTCAAGCGCAACACCGAAAGCACCCATCAGGCCGGGCTCGGGGGGAACAATGATTTCGGATCCCGTGAGAGCAGCCATTGCAACCGGAACCGCTTTGTTGTAACAAACCCCTCCCTGCATAAAAATCTTTTCACCAGACTGTCTTGTTCCCTTTACGCGGTTCACATAATTAAGACAGATCGAATAAACTATACCGGCAACAACATCCTCTCTTGATATGTTTTCATGAAGAGCAGTCTTGATATCGGAGCTTATGAAAGTAGAGCACTGGTCGCTGAAATTCGGAGGGTGGTTTCCCTTTAAGGCCATTGCTTCAATATCTGTTACTTTTACTCCCAGTGCTTCAAATGCAGCTTCTTCAATAAAAGAGCCTGTGCCGGCTGAGCAAGCCTCGTTCATCGCATAATCTGCGGGCACCTTGTTGACAATAAATGTATATTTTGCATCCTGCCCACCGATCTCATAAATGGTATCAACATCAGGATCAAAGTAGATGGCGGCAGTGGCATGAGCTATTATTTCATTAATTATTTCGGTGGTTAAAGCATGAAGCCCCGCAATATGCCTTCCGGAACCGGTTGTTCCCAGACCCACGATATTTATCTTCTGCGGTATCTGTCTTATCAGCTCCGAGTAACATTCTTTTGCCGCTTTTACCGGATTACCAAGTGTATAAAGATATACTTTCCCGATAATTTTATTATCGGCTATGCGTATAATAACCGCTTTTGTTGTAGTAGAACCGACATCGAGACCCAAAATGCATTTATCACCGTCCTGTGCATGTCCCGACTCCATTTCGCAGAAACGGACTTTGTTTCTGAATTCCTTTAAAGGCGGATGGAAAACAAAGGAAGTTTCTTTCTCCACAAAAAGATTTTCAAGAGAAGTTAAATTTTCTGCTTTGTTGGAGTGAGCATATACCGCAGCACCCAGAGCTTCAAAATAAACAGCCTCTTCCGGTATCTCAAGGCCGCTACGCTTTTTACTGAGAAAATCCATTACCAGGTTATTCTGAGTAACTCCCCCTACAAGTAGTACTTTTCCTTCAGGGACACCTTCAAGCAGCTCTTCAATTTTTTCGGTCATCATTAATGCAAGACCCGAAGCCACCTCGCTTTTCGGTTTTCCCTTGTTAAGTGCGTGTGTGCAGTCGGATTTACAGAACACCGAACATCTTCCGGAAACCTTGTAGGGAAAAGCGTCCTTTGCCGTTTCAAGAACTTCGGCAAGACCGATATCCATCCGCTTGATCTGCTGGAGAAAAAACTCGCCGGTACCGGAAGCACACTGATTCTTTGCAATCAGGTTTGATATTTTGTGCTCTTCATCGAGAGTGTAGATAATGAATGTTTCAGCCCCCAGACTTGCCACAGCTGAAAACGCCGCATTCCCGTTTCCCGATGCAAATCTTTTTTTTACATAACCGAAAGCCAGCTCGGTTGCCTCCGGTTCAGAAATAGAGCGCAGGTTAATTATGCTTCTGAATTTTCGCCCGGTTATTACCGCCGGAAGCATGTGCGGATTGAATTTAATAAAACTTTCCCGGAACAGATCCTGCGGGGAACCGTTATGCGTAACGGAAAGAGTGTCTCCGATTTTTAATAGACCGGAACTGCTCTCATCCAATCTCACAAAACTGATTGTAGAAGCACCTATACAGATGCCGACCGAACTTTTCATATAAAGATAATATTCAGAATCTTAGACCGGATTGCTGCTTCGAAAACAGCCCAACTGTTTATTTTAAGATACAAAAATATTGTANNAAAACTATGTTACCGAATATGCAGTCGGGATGAATTTGGTGAACAGATTTTAGGAAACGCAGACTTCCTGCTTTTTTTATGAAAACGGGTAACTGGCTTATTTAAATTAAATAAGTTTTTTACATTTGTGCTGGACGATTTCTTTTATAAGGTTAAAATGAATAAGTTCCCGCCCTTTTACAGCCGTACCGGGTTAACTCTGCCGAAAGAGAAAACACCGGCTGATTTTCACAATTATTTTGGAGAGAATTATGGATAAAAGCAAAAGAGAGATACTGGAGTTATTATCCCGCTTATATCTGCTGATTGCAGCTATTGATCTTGATTTAAGCGAGGCGGAGGAAATTACAATCAGGGAAAAATTAAAAGAATGGGCTCCGGATTTCGACAAGCAGGAATTAAACAGCCTGATCACTTCTGCCGCAGGAGCATTTCAGTCCTTAGACCACCTGCAGATATACAACGAAATCTCCGAAACACTGAACGAATATTTTGATGAGAATAATAAAATAAGCGTGCTGAAAGATTTAATTTCAATTGCCCGGGCCGACGGCAGTTTTCATGACGGCGAAAAGAAAATCATCAATTCCCTGGCAGAAGAGTGGGGGGTGGATAAAGCTTTGGATATCGGAAAACATACAGGAGAAACAGCAGTTGCTGACGCCCCGGAAGATGCCGGAAGTATTTTAAGAAAAGCGGGTGCTGTTTTCCACGATATTCTTACACTGCTGATCTATACAGGCAGCGAGTCTGAAAACAGTCTCACCGATCCTGAGTGGAATACAATATACTCTGGTATTGTAAATTTTAACCTTGTTATCAGCGGAAAATCTTTCAGTATTTCCAAATATAGCCGTAAGGAAATTTCCGAGACAGCAGATGTTGTTATCGAGAGAATGTGGGGCAGCGAAAATCAGCCCCTGGATCCTTACCCTGGCTATGTACTGTCTGTAAAAAATATGGCCGCCTATTATAAGAGCGGTGTACTTGATGACAGCAATATTTATTCTGTTATAAGACTGATGCTGGAAGTTGCAGCGGCAGACGGGTTTGTTACAGACAGCCAGAAAAACATTTTAGATGAAATTGTAAAAACCTTCCGGGAAGTGCCGGGCGTAGAAAAGATAAATGATCTTATAAATAGTCAGCTTAAAAAACAGAATCCCCAGGAGAAAGAAGCAACCGATACAAAACCGCGCAAAGGAGGTTCAATCGGGATAGTTTTTGAAGCCGGAAAAGAACCGGTTAAACAAGATAAGGATCAGCCAGCTGAAATAGTAGCGGAAGTTTACAAAGAGGGCGGCGCTTACCATGCTAAAATCAAGGATACCGGAGAAGATATTACTGCCCTTATTGATGACCCCGAAAAATTAATGCGCGCCTCTAAACAATCGGGCCTGGTACACGGCAGGAAAAATAAAGAAGGCGGGTATGTTTGGAGAGTAATGAGAAAGAAAGCAGATTAGCCTTATCCGGATCATATTTATTTAAACCGGGAGAGAGGTTTTGTATTAAAGTCGGAAACGTTACTTTAATAAAATGAATTCAGGGATCAGGAATTCCTGTTGTTTCTTGTAATTTTTTTTGGTTAATTATAACCATTAAAGTTTAAAACTAATTTAAATACTTTCACGGGGTTGCACTATGAAATGGTTCAGTTTACTGTTCGTGTTCTGTAGTGTGTTTCTCTATCCTCAGAGATTTCATTCTCTTGACGGGATTGAAAACCATCAAAATGAAACTCTACTTCTCTACCGGATTGGTTATGATTATTTTCATTATAATCCTGTAGTGAAACTTAACACCTCAACGCTGCAAGAGAATTATATTATGCATGCTTTTTATTTTTATTTCCCTCCCGCAGAACAAGCCAGAGCAGTATATGATTTTGAATTCTTTCCAGGCGATGAAAATAATTTTGTAAATACAGGTTATGTAATTGATCCCGATAATCATCTCTATATTGCCAGGAACGATACAGCAGTAGCCTGGGATATTGGCGACTTTCACAGAATAGATATTTCAAAACAAAATTCGTTAAAAGTATTTGCATTCTCCACTTATACGGCAAGAAGTTTTGACGGCGGTTATTCATATCCCCCGGATTCAGTTATTATGAATGCCGGGTTTGAACCCCTCTCTGTGGCCGATTTTGATGATAATATATTTTTCGGAACCGACGAAGAACAGAGATTTGCAAAAAGCGGGAACCTGGTTGACACTTCTGCTGTTTTTTTCAACCGGTATTTTAAAATGATGTATGATAAAGATGCGCAGCATGTATACCGCGTTAATAAAACATACGATTGTTATTCCTTTAATGTTTCATACAACAGGGGGAATGCATTTACCTGGTCGGAAACATATCGAAGCGAAAATCCTTTTTATGTAACCTTAGATTCTTCACTCAGCGGCAACCTGTATCTGGCAGATGGAAATTTAATCTATAAATCTGAAAATCATGGATACAGCTTTAACCTCTATAAAAGTCTTCCTTATAAGATAAATGGACTTTATAAAAAGCCCGGGGGCGGCGCCCTGTATGCTTCCACACCCTTCAAGATTTTCGAAATTACTGCGGATACAGCTTCTGTTATAAAATCCCTGCCTCTGCCCGAAAATGCATTTGACTGGTTCCCTCTTGCCATAGGCAACCGCTGGGTATTTAATCTTTCCCTGTTAAATGATTATTGCTGGCCCGATACAACAGTTGTTGAACAAACCGTTATAACAGGTGATACTGTAATGTTTGGGGAAACTTATTTTAAGTTTAATCCGCCTCTGGCAGGTGAATATGAATATATGAGAATCGATTCAGCAGAGGGAAAGCTGAAAACTTTATCACATGCTTTTCCAACCGAACATCCTGTTTATGATTTTTATATGGAACCGGGCGACTACATATATTTTGACCCAGCCTGGCCCTATGGCGGATTTTATCTTGAAAGCGAAGACTCCATTTTGGCGTTTAATGCTTATCGGCCAATAAGAAAATTCATGGCGCTGTCATTCCTGCCTCCCTCATTTTCTCTTGTAAAGGGAATGGGATATTACAGTGATGCTTTCTGTGAATTCGGCGGATTTAGCAGAACTCTGAAAGGATGCTTAATTAATGGAGTGGTATTCGGAGATACTACGTTAACCGGCGTGTACGGCGATGAAAACATTGCTCCGGATAAATTTAATCTTTTTCAGAATTATCCCAATCCTTTTAATCCGTTTACTACAATAAAATTCAGCACCAAAGAAAGAGCATTTGTAGAGCTTAATATTTATGATCAGCTGGGAAGGGAAATCAAAACTTTAATTAAGGAAGAAAAACCGGCCGGCATATACCGGTTAAATTTTGATGCATCAAACCTGCCAAGCGGAGTGTACTTTTATAAGCTACGTGCCGGGAATTTTATACAAACAAGAAAAATGATTTTGATGAAATAAACAGTTNNTCAGCATCGGATTTATCCGATGCCGGCGCTTTACCTTTTTAACAACCCCTTTACTTCTTTGTCTGAAAGCTCTTTTACTTCTCCCGGAAGCATGCTTCCAAGAACAATATTCTTTATTCTTATGCGCACCAGTCTTAACACCGGGAAACCGGTTTTTGCACACATTTTTCTTACCTGCCGGTTTCTTCCTTCGCTGATTATAATTTTCAGCCAGCTGTCCGGGACAGTTTTTCTGATCCTAACCGGCGGAACACGCACAGGTAATTGAGGTGCGGAAATAATTTTAGCTTCTGCTGGAAGAGTTTTTCTTCCCTCAATTAAAACTCCTTTATAAAGCGGCAGCAAATCATCCGGATCCGGAATTCCCTCAACCTGTACGAGGTATTCCTTTTCTGTTTTATTTACCGGGGAAAGGAGCAATGAGTTAATAGATTTGTCATTCGTAAGGAGCAGCAGCCCCTCGCTGTCAAAATCGAGTCTGCCCACAGGATAAATATCTTCGCTGAATCCGTAAAGCTGCTTTAATGTGGGTCTGCCCGAAGGATCGGTGAACTGGGACAGCATTCCGAAAGGTTTATATATCTTGAAATATTTTAATTTCTTCATAACCTGTTAAATATACCCAATTTTGAACCAATGCCGGTATATTACCAATTTGAGACACAATCTGAAGCTGCACTGACCCTCATTTGAATTTAATCCCGTTCTATCCTCATAAAAATGGGAACAGAATCAGGTTAGAATGGGATCAGACCGGGGTTAGAACCAGGTTATATTACCAATTTACCTCCAAAATTATTAATAATTGTGAAATTCTTGAACCCGGGGTCAACTTTAGTTATTTTTTCCCGTCTAAATCAGTAAAAGTGTAAAAAAACACGAGGCAAGCTATGTCATTCAGGGATCAGAAAAAGTACCTGGAGTATCTTAAAAAACATGAAAGAAAATTTACGCGCGAGGAGTCCGAGCTGTTTAAAATATTCATAAAGCGGGACAAAGACGATGAGGATTTTGATACTGTTTCGATGAAGAGACTCAGGGATATGTATGATAAATATTATACGGCGGTTGACAAATCGAAGTATGATGCCTTTTTCAAAAAAAAGGATGAAGGTTCTTCTGAATAATCTTAATTAATACGTTAATTTACATTGTTTAATTAAGCTTCCTGAGCTAATTTTAACTTCTTTTTTATTTGAGGTAGAATTTAATGAATTATAAATTGACCAACAGGATATTTGCTTCGGTAGTATTCCTCATTTCGCTGGTTGTACTTCTCTTAACTGTACAGCCGTCAGTATCTTTCTGGGACTGCGGTGAGTTTATTGCTGCCGGTTATTATCTGCAGGTGCCACATCCTCCCGGAACACCGTTCTTTCTTCTGCTCGGAAGAATATTTTCCCTTCTTCCTATCGGAGAAAGCATTGCATTCAGGGTAAACCTTATTTCGGTTTTTTCAAGCGCACTGTCTATATTGTTTTTATACCTGATTGCGGTTAAGCTTATTGAAAATTTCAAAGGAAAAAATTACAGCTCTCCCCTTGACGCATTAATGGTTTACACTGCAGCAGCAATAGGAGCATTATCCTTTTCCTTCAGCGATACCTTTTGGTTCAATGCGGTTGAGGCTGAAGTTTATGCCTTCAGTACTTTTTTAGTTGGTCTGGTTACATGGCTCATGATACTCTGGAATGAAAAAGCTGACCGCAGGGACAATGAAAAATACCTCCTGATGATTGCATATCTTATTGGTCTGTCTACCGGCGTTCATCTTATGAGCGTGCTTGGAATTCTTCCGGTTGTTATGGTTGTAATGTTCCGTAAATATCTTGAAGATGAAGTCGCCTGTAAAAACACGGCCTATATATTTATGGCCCATGTAGGCATTCTGCTTCTGGTTGCAGTCGGAATGTGGGCCGGTCAGAAAACCGTATCTCCCCCCTCACCGGAAGAATATGCGGCATTCGACAGCAAGATAAAAATCATTTTTGCCGTTGTAAGTGTTTTCATAATGGGAATATTTTATAAAAAATTATTTAACAGGAATTCATTCTATCTGCCCATAATAATCGGAGGTGTTGCGCTTGCACTTACTTATCCCGGTATTGTAAAATATCTGCCGGCGCTTATTACTGCAATTGCCGGAAATAATAGCACCACGGCAATTATTACACTTGCCGCAATTTTCGGAATTTTCGGATTCATGGTTTATTATTCGGTTAAAAACAATAAACCCACATTAAACCTTGCTGCCCTTTCCGTGCTTTTTATCCTTGCCGGGTTCACCACATTTTCTATGGTTATTATCCGGGCGAATCAGAATCCTCCTATGAACGAAAACGAGCCGGATACATTTACTGAACTTGTTTCCTACCTTAACAGGGAGCAGTATGGTGATTTTCCGACTTTTAAAAGAAGGTTTACAGCCGAAAGCCACCAGATGGGTGTTTATTCCAATTACTCAAGCGATCTGGACTTTTTCTGGAATTACCAGATGCACCACATGATGACAAGATATTTTATGTGGAACTATGCGGGACGCGAGGGCTGGAGCCAGGATGACGGTGCGGATATCGCTCCGTTTAACGGTATCGGAAATCTTGTAGGAAAGCTCATCAACGTAAGGTTTGCCGGCGATGCAAAGGATTCACTGTTTGCGATACCACTGCTGCTTGGATTGTTTGGTATTTATTACCATTTCCGGAAGGATTGGAAAATGGCTGCCGTGTTTATGGTAATGTTTATTCTTCTGGGATACCTTACTGCATTTTACCAGAACCAGCAGCAGCCCCAGCCGAGGGAAAGAGATTATTTTTATGTGGGAGCATTTTTTGTTTTTTCTATATGGGTGGGTCTGGGCGTTTTTGGTCTTGCCCGCATAACCCAGCTGAAGATCCGGAACTTAAAATATAAAAACGCGGCAGTTGTTACAGTGCTTCTGCTGGGAATAGTTTTTGTGCCGGTAAAAATGTTAATGGCTAATTATTACAAACACGACAGAAGCAGTAACTGGGTGCCGTGGGATTACTCTTATAACCTGCTTCAGAGCTGTGCACCGAATTCGGTGCTCTTCACAAACGGTGATAATGATACTTTCCCCCTCTGGTATCTTCAGGATGTTGAAGGCGTAAGACGCGATGTGAAAATAGCCAATCTAAGTCTTTTAAATACAAGCTGGTATATAAAGCAGCTTAAAAACAATGACCCCTATAATGTTGGTGTATTAAAAATGAGGCTGACCGATGACCAGATCTCCCAGGTACGTCCGGTTCAGTGGGAACCGATAGATATAACCATACAAGTTCCCCGCCCGGGTGAAGGAAATCTTCCCCAGGACGTTGTAAAAAGTCTGAACATACGCGACACCTCAATTATTTCCGCGGGCAGCATTACATTCAAAATGAACAACACCCTTACTTTCGGAAATGTTAAAGCTGTGCGTGTCCAGGATCTTATGGTTAAGGAAATTGTTGAAGCAAACAACTGGGAGCGGCCCATTTATTTTGCAGTAACCTGTTCGGAAGACAGCAAGATCGGACTTCAGGATTATCTAAAGATGGAAGGAATGGCCCTTCGCCTGGTTCCCGAAAAACGCACCCAGGGCCAGGAATTCATAAATCCTGAAATTATGAGAGAACAGCTTCTTTCAAAAGATACCGGATACTCTAAAGATTATAAACCCGGATTTAAATTCCGCGGACTTAATGACCAGAGCATTTTCTTTGATGAAAACCATCAAAGGATGACACAGAATTACAGGAATGCATTTTTAAGACTGGCAATTTATTATGTAAATTCAGACCAGAGTCCCCTGGCAGTCAATACACTGGATATAATGGAAGAAAAAATGCCGCGTACGGTTATGCCTGTGGAATTCGGCATACTTTACGAGCTCAGCAACATTTATTTCCGTGCCGGCGGAATCAGCCAGTTCAATAAACTTGCTGTTGAACTTGAAAAGGAAGCCTGGGCAAGGATTGAATCCGAACCAACAGATGCAGGCTCTTACTGGAATCCTTACAGGGTGCTCCTTGATATATATGAGAACCAGCGCAACTTTAAAAAATCTTATGAAGTTTGGCAGAAGCTCTCTACAATATATCCCGGCGATCCGACGGTCAGGACAAATCTTGAGAAGTACAGGATACTTGCTGCAAACCAGGATTCCGCGAGCATCAAAAAATAAATTTTCCAACTTTGCACACCCCTGAATCTTTAATATGAAGAAAGATCAGGGGTGTGTAAGGAATATGTTTCTTGTTATGTTTTTACTATTCAGCTGATTATCTGTTATTATGAAAATCCTTATTCTTGCCCTGTCCGGTATTGGTGACGCTTTAATGTTCACCCCCGCGCTTCATCTTATACGCAAGGTATTGCCGGATGCCGGTATCGATGCACTTGTGATGTTCAGGGGAGTTAAGGATATCTATGAACGTAACCCCGATCTTAATTCCGTGATCCATTTTGATTTTATGAAAGAGGGAGCGGTATCATCGCTAAAATTCCTGTCCGGACTCCGCAGAAAATATGATGCAACAATAAATGTTTATCCATCCAATCGTAAAGAGTATAACATTATAAATTATATTATCGGGGCCAGGAGAAGGGGCGGGATTAAATATCTCCGCGCTGACAAAATAAATTTTGGATGGCTTAACAATATCAGAACCGCTGAAGACGACCGGCTTCACAATGTGGAAGAAAATATAAACCTTGCAAGCAGGCTTCTGAGTTTGGAATTCGATGAAGCGCCGCCGCTGCAGCTGTTCCTGAAAGATGAGGATCTTCGCTTTGCGGATGAATATATGTCTGCTCAGAAGATAAATAAAGATGAAAGAATAATCGGCTTTCATCCCGGATGCGCAACTCTTAAAAACCATGAAAAAAGAAGATGGGAGCCGGAAAAATTTGCGGCACTTGCATTAAAGCTTTTGGATGGAAAGTGTTCAAGAATAATGATATTCGGGGGTCCCGAAGAAAACGAGCTTAAGAAGCTTATAGCCGGTACAGCAGATAATCCGTCGGTAATAACAGTAAGTACAGATAACCTTGCACAGACCGCAGCATTAATGAAAAAGTGCGGGGTATTCGTCTCCAATGATTCAAGTCTGATGCATATAGCTGCAGCGCTGCAGTTAAAAACAGCCGCCATAATCGGTCCCACAAACACCGCGTATATTCATCCATGGAAAACAGAGCACCGCATAGCTTCGCTTAATCTGGATTGTTCGCCATGTTTTATTTATTCCCCCCGACCTCTTATATGTTCCCGCGATGATGTGAAGTTCAAGTGTATAAAGGAGCTTGAAGTTGATATGGTATATAAAACCGTTCTTGAGCTTTTGTAGCTTTACCGGGTATAATTAAAAGATCGTTTCTTTAAGATATTTTACTATTTCTGCCGGTTCCTCAAAATATCTTACCAGTCCGGAAATTCTTTTTTCTCTTTCGATCTGTTTATCGATAATTTTTCCCATCTCTCTCCACATGGAGGAATGGCAGGCAATGGGTTTAACGGGAACAATATTTTTATTCATTAATTCCCATACTGCAGCAAGTTCCAGCAGGGTGCCGGTTCCTCCCTGGAGAACCACAAAAGCATCACCCAGGGAAATAAGCTTCTCTATTCTGTCAAAGAGAGCACTGCACTTTATCTCTCGGGTCAGGTATTTATTGGGGGATGAACGCACAAAATCAAGGGTTACCCCGATTGCTTCCCCGCCATTTTCGGATACTGCTTTTGATACTGCTTCCATAATTCCGGCATGGCCCCCGGAGCATACATTAAATCCGTTCATTGCAAGCAATGTTCCAAGGCGGTAAGCAGTTTCATATTCCGGTTCATTTTTAAGGGGAATAGAACTGCCGAAAACAGTAATTGTTTTTCTGTCTTTCATTCGTAAAAATTTTTATCCCAGCGGTGTATCTTTAATTTATCTACAAGGGCGTGGGGGAGCGCCCCTTTATTAACCGAATTGATATTAGCCATCAGGTTTTTCTCTTTTCTCATACCGGGAATTACAGTTGTTACAGCTTTAAAGCTTATTACATATCTTAATGCGGCTTCGGCAGGAGAGGAGCATTCGGTATTCACATCCTCCCAGATTTTATCTACCCTACGCTTTACATCCATTTTTCTTTTATCCCTGAAGTAGTTGCTTCTCCAGTCCCCCAGCGGGAATATGGTTGAAGGGTCTACGTTTCCGGTGAGTGCTCCCTCATCGAAGGGAACGCGGGCAATTATGCTGATGTTGTTTTTTTCGCAGAACGGAAACAGCTTTTCCAGGGGACTCTGTTCGAAGATATTAAAAATTACCTGGAAGGAATCGATTAATCCTGAGCCGGCAGCTTTAATGCCGTTTTCCGGCTGATGGTCATTAACAGATATGCCGAAGTGGCGCACCTTCCCCTCGTCTTTCAGTTTTTGAACGGCACATTTCCATTCATCGCTGTCCCACCAGTTATCATTCCACACATGGAACTGCTGCAGGTCTATATAATCCCGCTTCAGGTTTTTCAGGCTGGTTTCCGTTTGCTTTATTATATAATCAGAAGGAAAAGACTCCTCAATGGTTGAATGGGGACCCGCAGGCCACTCCCTTTTTCGGGACGGAATTTTAGTTGCAATAAACACCTTTTTCCCCGATTCCTTCTCAGCTTCCCCTACCAGCATTTCGCTGTGGCCGTTGCCGTACGCAAGGGCAGTATCAAAAAAATTAATACCTTCATCAATTGCTTTTCTGAGAATTATTTTGGACTCTTCGTCCCGGGCGCCCATCCACTCGGATTTTCCTATACCCCAGCACCCGAATCCAAGCAGGGAAATTTCCTCACCGGATCTTAAAAATTTATTCATAAGCATCTGTAATTCCTTTCAATAAACACAAAATCAATCTAAAGAAAAATTTATTAATTATGCAATTAAAGTCGGAGGCGGCGGTAAAAAAATCCGCACAAAAATAAGTTGGAAATATTTTTCAATTATTCTATATTTAAAAAACAAAAGTGAAATGAGATTGCTCCCTTATATTGTTAAAAACAAAATATTTAAAGTTTCAAAGGATAGCCACTCCCCGGAGTGGCTATTTTTTTATCTGCAGAGCGGAGAGATAATATGAGAAAAGAAGCAAAGCTGATACTCGAAGACGGATTTGAAATAACCGGCCGGGCATTTGGATGGAATTCAAATGCGAACGGCGAGGTTGTGTTCAACACTGGAATGGTTGGCTACCCCGAAACCATGACCGATCCTTCTTACAGGGGACAAATCCTGGTATGCACCTATCCGCTGATAGGTAATTACGGCGTGCCCCCTGAAACAGAAAGCGAAGACGGATTGTACGGAAATTTTGAATCAGACAACATTCATATCCGTGCTTTGATAGTTTCAGAATTATCCGAAGAATACTCTCACTGGAACGGAAGCCAGTCACTGGAAGAATGGATGATCAATAAAAAGATTCCCGGAATAACTGGTGCTGACACTAGAATGCTCACCCGGAAGCTGCGCGAAAAGGGAACCATGAAAGGAAAGCTGATAGTTGACGGCAGCAGCAGCATCGATTTTGAGGATCAGCTTGACAGGGATTTCGTATCGGAGGTATCGCCAAAAGAAATTAAGAGTTATGAAAGAGGAAAGAAAAAAGTAATCCTTGTAGACTGCGGTTCCAAAAACAATATAATAAGAGCCTTCCTTAACAGGGGTATTACAGTAATTCGTGTCCCTTATGACTTCGATTTTACGGGAATTAATGCCGACGGCATAGTTTTGTCAAATGGTCCGGGGGATCCCAAGATGTGCAGCAAAACAATTGAACACACCAGGAAGGCCTTTCGATTAAACATTCCCATTCTTGGAATTTGCCTGGGCTCCCAGATTCTTGCTTTGGCAGCCGGTGCCGACACCTATAAATTGAAATACGGACACCGCGGGCATAACCAGCCGTGCAATGAAACAGGATCAAAGCGCTGTTACATAACTTCGCAGAATCACGGCTATGCTATAAATGCACAAACCCTTCCGGAAGACTGGAGAGAGTGGTTTGTGAATGATAACGACGGTACCAATGAAGGCATAATCCATATTTCAAAACCGTTCTTCGGTGCACAGTTTCATCCGGAAGCATCACCGGGACCCGATGACAGTGAATTCATATTCGATATGTTTGTAAGAGCTATATAACCGGAGGGATAACAGTATGATCAGAAAAGGCAAACCGCAAAAAGTATTGATCCTCGGATCAGGTGCCCTGCAGATTGGTCAGGCCGGTGAATTTGACTACTCCGGCAGCCAGGCAATAAAAGCCCTAAAAGAAGACGGCATATCATCCGTTTTGATTAATCCCAATATTGCCACAATCCAGACCTCTGAAAACTTTGCCGATAAAGTTTATTTCCTTCCCATAAAATCGGAGTTTGTGGAAGATGTGATTGAGAAAGAAAAACCGGACAGCATACTTCTTCAGTTCGGGGGACAGACCGCTCTTAATGTCGGGGTGGAGTTATATGATAAAGGCATCCTTGACAAACATCAGATTAAAGTTCTCGGAACCCCTGTGGACACAATTAAAGATACCGAAGACCGGTTACTGTTCTCAAACAGGGTGAATGAAATCAATCTTAAAACACCGGTTAGCAAAACAGCCGGAAGCGTAAAAGAAGCCCTGGACGCGGCCTCTCAGATAAAGTACCCGGTAATGGTACGAATTGCATATGCGCTGGGCGGTCTCGGTTCAGGTATTGTGAACAATGAGGACGAGCTTAAAGAAAAAGCTACACGCGCGTTCTCATTTACAAACCAGATACTGATTGAAGAATCGTTGTACGGCTGGAAAGAGGTGGAATATGAAATTGTGCGTGACACCTACGATAACTGCATTACGATCTGCTCGATGGAAAATTTCGATCCGATGGGAATACATACAGGCGACAGCATTGTAGTGGCACCGGTACAAACTTTATCCGCCAAAGAAAATTTCAACCTGAGATCCGTTGGTATTAAACTGATACGTCATCTTGGCATAATCGGCGAGTGCAATATTCAGTATGCATTAAGTCCCGATAATGGCGATTACCGGATTATCGAAGTAAATGCAAGACTGAGCCGGAGCTCTGCCCTGGCCTCAAAAGCTACCGGATACCCCCTGGCCTTTATAGCAACAAAGCTTGCCCTGGGTTATGCGCTTAATGAAATTGAAAATATAATTACAAAGGAAACCTCNNCTGGGGAGCGAGATGAAATCCGTGGGCGAAGTAATGTCGCTCGGCAGAAGCTTTAATGAAGTGCTGCAAAAGGCAATTCGTATGCTTGATATCGGCATGAACGGAGCGGTATGCAACAGTCTTGAGTTTAATGATCTTGATAAAGAAATATCGGTTCCGACGGACAGGCGCATATACGCAATTGCTGCAGCCTTTGAAAAAGGCTATTCCGTTGAGAGAATATATGAGCTTTCCAGAATAACCCCATGGTTCCTCTATAATATCAAAAAAATAGTTGATCTAAAAAGAAAGATTGAAAAAAGCGCTATCGGTGGAGATGATGTATCTGTTCTTCTGGAGGCAAAACAGAATGGATTTTCCGACAACCAGATAGGAATGCTGACCGGCTTAAGCGAGGCAGGAGCAAGGGAACTTAGAAAAAAACATAATATTAAACCTGTCGTTAAGCAGATCGACACACTGGCAGCCGAATATCCGGCAAAAACAAATTACCTTTATCTGACTTATCACGGCAGCGAAAATGATATAATCCCCGGCGGAAAAAACCAGGTGGCTGTACTGGGGGGCGGTGCATACAGGATAGGCTCTTCGGTTGAATTTGACTGGTGCTGCGTTAATGCCGTGATGAGTCTTGATAAGATGCAGTATAATACAATAATGATTAACTGTAATCCGGAAACCGTAAGCACCGATTATGATATCTGCAGCAAGCTTTATTTCGAAGAGCTGACAATGGAAAGGGTTATTGATATATGCGACTACGAAAATCCGGAGGGCGTCATTATTTCGATGGGCGGCCAGGTACCCAATAACCTGGCGGTTAAACTGCATAAAGCAGGAATAAGAATAATGGGAACTTCCCCGGAACAGATCGACAATGCCGAAAACAGGCACAAGTTTTCAAATATCCTTGATGATCTTGAAATCGACCAGCCCGAGTGGAAAGAACTGACCAGCCTGGCTGAGGCAAAAAAGTTTTCAGCGTCGGTAGGCTACCCGGTTTTAATAAGACCCAGTTATGTGCTGAGCGGTGCAGCTATGAGTATTGTTCTTTCCGAGGATGAACTCGAGGAATATCTCAAAAAAGCAACTGACCTGAACAGGGAACACCCGGTTGTAATAAGTAAATTTATTACCGACGCCCGCGAAATTGAAGTAGATGCCGTGGGCGATAACGGAAATCTTTTCTGCTATGCCATCTCCGAACATGTTGAAAATGCCGGTGTCCATTCCGGCGACGCTACCATCGTGCTTCCCCCGCAAAGGACATACCTGGAGACAATGCGCCGGGTAAAGATGATAACCAAACAGATTGCGAAAGCACTGGATATAACCGGCCCCTTTAATATACAGTTCATTGCAAAAGAGAATGAAGTAAAGGTTATTGAATGCAACCTGAGAGCATCACGCAGCTTCCCGTTTGTATCCAAAACCCTGAAAATAAATTTTATCGACATTGCTACCCGCCTTATGATGGGAGAACATATTCCCAGGATCGATAAGTCGTCGTTTGATCTTGATTATGTGGGTATCAAAGCATCCCAGTTTTCTTTTACAAGATTAAAAGGCTCTGATCCGGTGCTTGGGGTTGAAATGTCCTCCACCGGAGAAGTTGCCTGCCTGGGTGATGATTTTAATGAAGCATTTCTTAAAAGCTGTATGTCAACCGGCTTCAGGATCCCCGAAAAAGGAATAATGCTTTCCACCGGAAAGCCGCTGAATAAAGCAGAATTTCTTGAGGATTTAAAGCTTCTGAATAAAAGAGGTCTTAAATTTTACGGCACCAAGGGTACTGCCGAATTCTATAAAGAAAACGGAAATATTGACGTGGAAGTATTGTGGCGACCCTTTGATAATAAAGAACCCTCTATTCTCACATACCTGGAAGAAGGTAAAATTGATCTTGTAATAAATATTCCGAAGACAGCTGAAAAAACCGAACTGGACAGCGATTACATTATCCGCAGAAAAGCAGTGGATATGAACGTTCCCCTTATAACCAATATTCAGTTTGCAAAAAGATTTGTGAAATCGCTGGATAAAGCAAAAGAAATGCTGATAAAAAGCTGGGATGAATATCAGTAAGGAACATTGCGGAACGGCCAGAGGTTTTGTCCCTGAAATAATTCCCCCCTGCAATCAGGATAACCGGCAGCTTATCGTTTTTTTTACACACCAGTAACGTTCTTCATCCGTTCATCATAATGATTTCTCACTGTTTGATTTTATGCTTAATTTTTAATAATACACTTCGTGGATTATATGAGAATTTTATTAATAGTATTTACTCTCTCCTGCTGTGCCTTATATGCCCAGCAATATACAGTGTCGGGCAGCGTAAAAGATAAAGAAAGCAACACACCCCTGGATTTTGCGAATATAAGGGTGATAAACACTTTCGCGGGCACTGCTGCAAACAAAAAAGGAAATTATGAAATAAAACTAAAGCCGGGCACCTATTCGCTTACGGCTTCTTATATCGGTTATTTCTCAGATACCTTAACTTTTAACCTGCAGAGCAATATGGAAGGAGTCGATTTCCGGCTTGTACCCGCAAAAATAGAACTGCAGGAAATAACGGTGACACCGGGAGAAAATCCTGCGGTACCAATAATTAGAAAAGCTATTGAGAGGAAAAGAGCAAGGAACGGAATAATTAATTCCTATGAGCATGAGGCTTATACAAAGGGAATTATAAAAACGGACCAGGAAATTAATACAAAAGGCTCCGGTATAAATCTGTCCCTGGGGGGTTCCGATTCGGTAAGCCTGTTTATAAGCGGAATAATAGAGAATCAGAGCAAAGGATACTTTCAGAAGCCTGACCGGTTTAAAGAAATTATTACCGCGCGCAAACAAAGCGCAAATATACCATCCTCGGTAAATATTCTTACCGGGGGGAGATTTATACAGAACTTCTATGATGAAGAAATCAATTTTCTGGGGGGACCGCTGAAAGGACCTCTTGCCGATGATGCTCTTGATTATTACTACTATTATATAGAAGACATGACTGCGGTAAATAACCAGCAGGTTTATAAAATACATATTACACCCGATAATTATATCGATCCGGGCTTTGAAGGTTCTATTTATATTACCGCGGAATCATATGATCTGATCAAGACCGAACTGCAGCTTAACCGTGCAGCGAATACAGGAGGACTTTTTGACAGCATCAGCGTTTATCAGCAGTTCAGTAAATATGACGGGATTTATATGCCCGCCGATTACAGGCTGTATGCGGCTGCAAACTTCCTTAACCTTGTACGGTTTGGATTCGAATTAAACACCATCCTTTACGACTATAAAATAAACAATGTAACGGAACAGGTCTTCAATAAGGCAATTGTAACTGTAGTTCCCGATGCCGATGAAAGGGATTCAGTTTACTGGAGCAGTATGCAAACAATTCCCGGTACCGAGGAAGAGCAGTCTGCCTACCAGAGGATCGACAGCATTAGCAAGGTTCCGGTAACATTTTGGGATGAATTTTCCTTACTCTCCACACGTGTGAATTTTGGAGATAATTTTTCTGTATCCGGCCCCCTGGCACTTTATCATTTCAACAGTGTGGAAGGACACTCCCTTGATTTTGGCATATATGCAAACCGGCTGCTCAATCAAAGATTATCATCGTCCGCTGTCTTCAGCTATGGTTTTGCGGACAGAAAAGTTAAGACTGATTTTAATTCCGAATACCGGTTCGGGCAATACAGAACCGGAAACCTGGGATTAGACCTTTACAATAAAACCAAGGTGTTGTTCGGTGAATCTGATGATTACAATAACTTAACGGCCGCTCTTCTTGCTCTTCTCTCAAAATATGAATTCAGGGATTATTATTATTCAAAAGGAGCGGAAATTAATATCTCCGGAGAAGTCTTTCCAGTGCTTCGTCTTAATGCCGGGTATGCACACGTTGAAGATATCAGCGCAGCGAAAGGTACGGAATTTTCTTTCTTTGCCAGGGATAAAAAATATAAGGAGAATAAAGCAATCAGCACTTCAAGGCTGAATGTTCTGTCTGCCGGGTTCAGAGTGGACTTCAGAAATTATATTGAAGACGGTCTGTTCCGCAGAAGAATCTCGGAGGGACGGTCTTATATAATTTTAAGGGGCGGTGTTGAGTTAAGCAGAAATAAAATACTCTCCTCCACTCATGATTTTACCCGCTACAATTTTAATGTTTCGGGATCCCTGAATTTATTCAGATCAACTTCTCTCAATTATAACCTGAAGGGGATTTATACAGAGGGAAATCTCCCCTATCAGAACTTTTATTCCCTTCCCGGAAATATAAATCTTACTGCGGTGGGGAATTCTTTCAGAACACTGAACCTGAACGAAGTAACGGGAGACAGGGTCCTGTCACTTAATGTTGAATACAATCTCAGGGACGAAATCTTCAGAGCATTAAGAATCCCCTGGTTTAGCACTTCCGAAATACAATTGAAGCTGTTTTTTAACTCAGCGCTGTCACAGGTTGCCGGCAACTCTGCAGAATCGCTGGGATATAGCGTGAAAGAGTTTAAATATCCCTTTTATGAAGCCGGATTTTCATTCGGTCATGTGCTTTTTCCAATGGATTTCAGCTTTGCCTGGAAACTTAATCACAGGGATGGTAATAATTTCAGGTTCGGCATAAATACGTTTATTTATTAAACTGCTGCCTCCCGGTAATAAACCGGGGCCGGATTGAAATAAATACCGACGAGGCGCCTTACCCGGATCAGTTCCATATTTCTGTGACCACAGGCTTACCCTGCGCTTACCCTGCGCTTACCTTACGGCTATCCTGCGCCTATCCTCCACGGATTTGTGGAAGGTAAGCGAATGGTAATTGGAATCTTGCCGGTAAACAGGCACAATTCATAGTGCCCGATCCAGCCGGGATAATGATGTTATTCTTTCAAATATTGATAAGTATTAATTATTTATTTTAACAGTTAATCTATTTTAGTAAAACTTAAATTATTTAAAATTAATGGAGCCGCGATGCAGAAGATCTATGCCGCTTTAATTGTTGTATTTGTTTTTACGGGACTGTTGTTTTCCCAGGAAAAAAAGGAAGAGCCCGAATTCCGGCTTAAGCAGTATTTTATGGTGCTTCT
This sequence comes from Ignavibacteriales bacterium UBA6490, assembly GCA_002435365.1. Lineage (GTDB taxonomy): Bacteria > Bacteroidota > Ignavibacteria > Ignavibacteriales > Ignavibacteriaceae > UBA6490. Next base: position 6,346 of record DJMM01000042.1, on the reverse strand, counting down.
TAAAAGAGGACCGAACAAATCACTTGATTCACTGCAGGTACAGGAGGTGCAAAAAGCCCATCTTGCAAACATTATGAAGCTTGCGGAAGAAAAAAAGCTGGTTATTGCCGGTCCCTTTGGGGACAATACAGATCTCAGGGGCATCTTTATATTTGATGTTCCGACCCTTGAAGAAGCAGTTAAGCTTACCGAAACGGATCCTGCTGTTCAGGCAGGCAGGCTGATAATGGAAGTCCATCCCTGGTTTACCGAACCCGGCTCCTGTCTGCCGTAAAAACAGAGGAAAACAAATGGCGGTCCATACATATACAATAATTTTATTAAATTATTGAAGCAAGAATTGGTATAATATGAAAACTGCTGGTTTATATCTGATCGTAGTTCTCTTCCTGATCCCCGGAAAGATTTCCGGGGCTGGTGCAGAAAGCGATTCCCGGTATCTCTTATATTCTGATCCGGCAAANNGCAGACGAACTAATAAGAATTAAGTTTGAGAGTTCGCTTCATTTTCTGCTGCATCCGGATTCTTCGGGTATTGTTATGGTCTTAACAGATACTTTAATAATTAATAATATTCCTGTTTATAGAATTCGCAGCACGGCGGATAGCGTAGAGTGGTTTACTTACTATGATGTAAAAAACAAATTCCGGATACTGGAAGAGAGGGAGATAAAAACTCCTGCCGGCCCGGTCAGACAGGAGCTCTGGTTCAGCAACTATAAAGAGCTGAATGGATTAAGATATCCTTTTGAAATCATGCAGACACTTGGTGACCAGGAAATAAACTTTTCGGTAACATCTATAAGGATAAATCAGCATCTGGATGACGAATTATTTATAATCGATTAAAGTTGACGCAGGACAAAGACATAACGGTTGGAAATCATTAAGTTTAAACTGCTCCTAAAGAATAAAGGTAATAACCTCATTTGAAAACGCCGGGTTTTCCCCAAGACCCGGCTTTTTTTATGTGATTTTCAAACAAAAGCTGATTAAAGGCTGTTTATTTATCAAAACCAGCAGTTTTCAGAGGTTGGCGAAATCTTCAATAGTTACCTTTTCCCTTTAAAATTTATCCTAAGATATTTATTTCAAAACCCGATCTTTTTTCTTATTTTCGGGCTGTTAAAAAATCGAGGTTTATGCTTTCAGTCGAATTTTTGCAGGAAACCAACACCATTACCCTGCAGGGAAAACTTGATTCCGCCAACGCTGATAAGGCAATGGAGGTCTTTGATAAAATCCATGATAATATTACGATTGATATGCAAAATCTTGAATTTATTTCCAGCTCCGGCATAGGAATACTGGTGATGACATATCGGAAATTGATGGAAAACGGTAAGCAGATGTATCTTGTAAATTTAAACCAGCATATTAAAAAGGTATTTGAAGTATCTCTTCTTGACACATTATTTAATATCAAGTAGCTTACCTGCAGTTTCGTAATTTTAAAAGAAAAGGTTATATATTAACAGAAATTTATGCCTAAAATTATTACGACAATAAAAATTAATGCCCCAATTGACAGGGTTTTTGATCTGTCCCGCAGCCTTGATTTTCATGCATACTCGCAAAAGCATAGAAAAGAAATAGCGGTAGCAGGAAAAACCTCGGGATTAATTAATCTTGGTGAAAAAGTAACATGGAAGGCCACACACCTTGGCGTACCTCAGAAACTGACAGTTGAAATTACAAAGTTTGATCAGCCTTATACTTTTCGCGATTCAATGGTAAGAGGCGCTTTCAAGAGATTTGATCATGATCATATATTTGAACAGGTCAACGGCGGGGTAAAGGTAACTGATATCTTCGATTATAATTCTCCTTTTTCGTTTCTTGGAAAAATATTCGATTTTTTTGTGCTTAAGAAATACATGACCCGGTTTTCCACCGAGAGGAACAGGGCATTGAAGCAGGCGCTGGAGTCGGATACCTGGAAAACTTTTTTAAATAACCATTCTTAGATCATCTGTATAACGGATGATTAGAATTGCTCTTTTCAAAAGAGTGATGGAAAGGAAAATGAATGTCATTCGGAAACATACAGACCGCAGAGGATTTCCAGCTTAAATCCGGATCAAAAGTTTGCGTAATCGGGGGAGGACCGGCCGGAAGTTTTTTCAGCTTCTTTTTCCTCCAGCTTGCAGAACGGCTGGATATAGAAGTTGAGCTTGATATAATTGAAGCAAAAGATTTCAGAAATTTCGGTCCCGTAGGCTGTAACAATTGCGGAGGCATTATTTCCGAATCGCTCGTACAGCTTTTATCTGCCGAAGGGATAAAACTTCCCTCAGGCGTAATTAGAAAAGGGATCGATTCATATGTTATGCATACCGATGAACGCAATGTAAAGATCGAAACACCTCTCCAGGAAAAAAGAATTGCTTCGGTTTTCAGGGGCAGCGGGCCTAAAGATGCTGAAACAACAGGTTACGACAGCTTTGATAAATTCCTGCTGGATCTGTGTGCTGAAAAAGGGGCAAACGTAATAATAGACAGAGTCGAAGATGTTAATTTCGAAAATTCTCTTCCCAAAGTTAAAACAAAAAAGAATTTTGAGAAGGAATATGATCTTGTAGTTGCCGCAGTAGGACTTGAAAACAGGTCGCTCCGCGTCCTCAGCTCCGCAAACAATTTATATAAATCGCCGGAAACCACAAAAACATATATAACTGAGTTTTATCTGGGAACGGATCTGGTTACAAAGCATTTCGGTAACTCGATGCATGTGTTTCTGATGGACATCAAAAATCTGGAATTTGGCGCTTTAATACCAAAAGGCAGTTATGTTACGCTTGTTCTTCTCGGTACCGAAATTGATAAAAAGCTGGTGGAATCTTTCCTGGCTTCTGAACAGGTAGTGGGATGTTTTCCGGAGGGATGGGATATCGCAGGATCAAGTAAATGTCAATGTTATCCCAGAATAAATATCAAGACCGCAAAGTATATGTTCGGGGACAGATTTGTGGCTATCGGGGATTCCGCAACCTCAAAGCTTTATAAAAATGGAATCGGCGCAGCATATATTACCGCAAAAGCTGCAGCAACCACAGCTGTGTTCAACGGTGTTTCGGCCGGGCATTTTTCAAAGAATTTTTTACCTGCATGTAAGTCGCTGCACTTTGATAATTCGGTTGGAAAGCTGGTGTTCCTGGTTACAAAAGCCATTAAAGGCAGCGCCCTTCTGAAGAGGGGTGTTGTTAAGAATGTTATTAAAGAGCAAGATAAAGCAGGAAACAAACGCCATATGAGTACGGTCCTTTGGGATACATTTACAGGAAGCGCCCCCTATAAGGAGATTTTTATGCGAACCCTGAAACCGGCTTTTTTGTTTCATTTTATATTAAATATACTCACCTCATTTAAGCTAAACGGCAAATAAATGCTTAATTAAAGACAAATATTGCTTTTTATCAAAATTGTCTTTCTGTTTAGCTTGACTTAGTAAATTGGAATTGTTATACTGTATTTTAGTTATTATCTGATAAGTTCTTTTTAATAAGGATGAGGAAGAATAATATCCTCAAAAAGCAGTTGTTATCAGCACCAATGATTATTAGCGTCAACAAATGCCAGGGCGACACAAAAGCAAATATTTAATTAGCTTTTGTGTGATTTCAGTTGCTTAATTATCTGATAAAAGTTATTATGTTTTACCGCTAATTTTTTTTGTTTCCACTCTATTTAAGGGTGGATACAACATAATCCAGTATTTATATATAGTAAGAAATTTTTTCTTAAAGATATTTCAAAAAATATTCCATTGTAGTTTTTCTTTTTTGTTCTATAAATCAAGAACAATATTTCAAATTAAAAAAGAAATTTAATGAAACCATACCGGGAGGTTATAATGAAGCGTATCTTTTTGTATATGCCACTTTTTCTTTTATTGAGCGGATTTTTGCTGACGTCTATGGGACAAACCATCCCCGCTAAACTTGAAGACATGTCAAAAGGCGCAGAATTAATTGTTACAGGAAAAGTAACCGACCAGAGGTCAAGCTGGAACGAAGATCAGACCCGGATTTTTACACGGGTTACAGTAAGGGTTGATGAATTCTTGAAAGGAAACAACGGAAGCTATTCAGTTGTTGTTACTCACCCCGGCGGCGAAGTTGGTGAGGTTGGGGAATTATACACACATATTCCGACATTTAAAAATGATGAAGAAGTCCTGCTCTTTTTGAAAAAAAGCAACGTTCAAAACGAGTACACCGTTTTTCAGGGTGAGAACGGCAAAATAAAAGTATTAACTGATGACCGAACGGGAGAGAAGGTAACTGCAAACAAAGAAAGAGTCGGCTCTATCAAAAAACAGATCCAAAAATATGCTCAGGATTAATAAGGTAAACAGTTACCGGCAAATTTTTCAACAATTTAATATTTTGATAAAAAATCGGATTTAAAAATGAAATTATTATTTACCATCGGCCAAGGATTTAAAATTTTTATTAGTCTTGTCTTATTCAGCTCACTGGTATCTGCGCAGAATGTTAACAATGCCTTTGTGTTTGATGGAGTGACCAGCAAGGTTTCTATAACAGAACCCACGCCGGTTAATCTCTCTACCGCAAATCAAGCTGACGGGTTTAAATTCTTCCCTTCCACGAACAATAATATTACAGTGCAGGCATGGATTTATCTTCTCGGCGACAACCCCGGGAAAACAATGCCCGTTGTTTACAGAGCTTATAGCGGCGGGACTACTTTTGCATTGTATGTAAAAGATAACCAGGGATATTTCACCATCAGAAAAACTGACGGTAGTTATAAAACAGTGGTTACCCCGGCATTTCCGGCATTCGGATGGATCAGTCTGACCGGTTCATATGATAACGCCACTGATGCTTTGAAAATTTACCTGGGCGGTTCGCAAGTGCAGCAGACTCCTACCACAACAGCAAGTCCCTTTAATGAAAGCTCAAACGGACTGTATATCGGAAATTCTTTGGTAGGAGCGTTCAGGGGACTTATTGATGAAGTTAGAATATGGAAAATCGCCCTTGGAGATAATAATATTAATGGATCAGGCGGAAATGGTAATCCGGCCGAAAATTACCCTTCTTCGATTGCCGAATATTTAACCGGTCAGTGGTCGTTTACGGCAGTTGAAACCGTGAACGGATACAGCGTGTTAAAAGATTTATCCCCTTATAATAATCATCTTATTGTCAATCCAGCCAATATTCAGATCGTTCCCAGTAAAAATCTTCCGTTTTTTGTGGTAACATCTACAGGGGACGAACCCAATGCGGTAGCCAATGACGGAAACCCGGTTTCTACCAGTGGTCAGGTTACTTTGAGATCTGCGATCGATGAAGCTAATCAATGGCCCGGACAGCAGATAATTTATTTTTATATAAACGGCACACCGAATATATCCCCCTTATCTGCGTTGCCTCAAATAACCCAGCCGGTTATACTTGATGGTACCTTTCAGCATTTGTATTCCGGAACGCCATTGGTAAAAGTTATGGGGGCATTTGGTGGTCTTACAGTATCCGGAAGCGGTGGCGGAAGCACTATTAAGGGATTATCGCTTAGTAATTTAACCACGAATTTCGGACTGGTGCTTAACTCTACAGGCGGTAATAATATTCTAAAGAATACAATTGCCGGTCTGTCAATCAACTCGCCGGGTAATAGTATTACCAATAATGATTTTACTAATCCTGGCGGTGTAGGTGTCCAGATATCATCCGGTGCCGGGAACAGCGTATTGTCCGGCAATAAAATTTTCGGAAATACCGGTGCAGGAATTGCCCTTACAGCTACCGGTTATTCCCTCACCCAGGCGAATGATATTTATAATAATAATTCCACTCACGGTATCGTGATCAACGGAAGCAACAACATTTTAAAAAATCAGAAGATTTACAACAACCCCGGAGGGTCAGGTGTTTATGTCCAATCGGGAAATGGAAATTCAATATTAAACAATTCTATTTATGGTAATGGCGGGAACGGTATTACGCTGGCAGCAGGCGCGAACGACGGACAGAAGGCCCCTGTTCTTACAGATTTTTTTGCATGGCAGCATGAAGAAAAGCAAGCCCAGGGCGGAATAGCAGCTTTGGGAACGCTTGAATGTACACCCGGAAGCTACAAATTTCAGTTTTTTGCAAATTCCGTCACATCCACGAAAAACGAGGGAAAGNNTTTTCATGTTGAAGAGACAATACCATCAAATTATAAAACGGCGATCGATTCCGGATTTGCGGAGTGGACTAAATTAGTACAACTGAACTACCTGGAAAATACATATCCAGTAGCACCAGGGACAGAATGGGGCGGAAATGCAGACGGTGTTAACTATGTTGAATGGATTGAAACAGGATGGGTA
>DJMM01000090.1 GCA_002435365.1 Ignavibacteriales bacterium UBA6490 | reverse complement strand
TTGTTGCGAAGGTTATTGAGTAATATAAGCTTTTAAAGAAAAAAGCCAACAGCGAAAGCTGTTGGCTTTCTTTGCTTATAAAAAAAGAGTTTAGGCCAGTGGCTCAATTGGCAGAGCAGCGGTCTCCAAAACCGCAGGTTGGGGGTTCGAGTCCCTCCTGACGTGCAACAGTTCAATAAATTAATCTGTTTGTATTATGAAAGAAAAAATCATCGGCTTTTTCACAGATGTTGTCAAGGAGATGAAAAAAGTTACCTGGCCAACAAAAGATGAGCTGAAAGAGTCTACAGTAGTTGTAATTGTGGTCTGTTTAATATTGGCTGCTTTCACATATGTAATTGATATGGCAATTACAACGATATTTAAAGGAATATTTTAAGGCGTAAACATCAATATGGATTACAATTGGTATGTAGTTAGGACATATTCTGGTCATGAAAACAAGGTGAAGAGCCTGCTTGAAGCTGAAGTGTCCGACAATGAAAACCTGAAGGCAAAAATTCAGGAAATTCTCGTACCCATGGAAAAGGTTTTTGAAGTAAAAGATGGTAAAAAGAAGAGTAAAACGAAGAATTTTTTCCCAGGATACATACTTATACAGGCTGATCTCGATAATCAGGTTAAAGAATTTATTCTGAATACACCATCAGTAATGGGATTTCTTGGAACAAAAAACAATCCTAATCCTCTGCAGCCGGAGGAAGTTAAAAGAATTGTCGGAAGGATTACCCAGGATGAGGATAGTGAACGTTCGGAAACCATTTTCCGCACCGGTGATCTTGTAAAAATTATTGATGGTCCCTTCAATAACTTCTCTGGCACCATCCAGGAAGTGAATGAAGAAAAAATGAAGATTAAGGTAATGGTTTCAATTTTCGGCAGAAAAACGCCGGTTGAGATCGATTTTGTTCAAGCAGAATTAGAAAAATAAAAGTTCATAGGTAAATTTATGGCTAAGAAGATAACTGGATATATTAAATTACAAATACCTGCCGGCAAAGCTAATCCGTCACCCCCTGTTGGACCTGCTCTTGGTCAGAAGGGTGTTAACATAATGGAATTCTGCAAGCAGTTTAATTCGAGGACTTCCGAGAAGGAAGGGCTGATAATTCCGGTTGTAATAACTGTATTTTCGGATAAATCATTCACTTTTATTACAAAAACTCCTCCTGCTGCAGTGCTGTTAAAGAGAGCTGCAAAAATTGAAAAAGGATCGGCAGAGCCGAACCGTAATAAGGTTGCCAAAGTATCCAGGGAACAGGTAAAAGAAATTGCCAAGTTAAAAATGCCCGACCTGAATGCTTTTGATACTGAACATGCAGCCAACATGGTTGCCGGTACAGCCAGGAGTATGGGTATAACTGTTGAAGAATAATTAAAAAGTTTAACCAGGTGTAAGTAATGCAAAACTCTAAAAGAAATAAAGAAATAGTAAAGGCAGTAGACAAACAAAAAGAATATTCACTGCTGGAGGCTATTGATGTATTAAAACAGGTCTCAAAAGTTAAATTTATTGAATCGCTTGATTGTGCAATTAAACTTGGAGTAGACCCGCGTCACGCTGATCAGATGATCAGGGGAACGGTATCTCTGCCTCACGGAACAGGAAAGGCAGTTAAGGTTCTGGTAGTGGCAAAAGGTGCAAAAATTCAGGAAGCTCTTGATGCAGGTGCTGATTTTGCAGGGTTTGATGATTACCTTGAAAAAATCCGCGGCGGCTGGGCTGATGTGGATGTAATTATTGCAACTCCGGATGTAATGGCGGATCTCGGAAAACTGGGTAAAGTTTTAGGTCCCAAAGGTTTAATGCCGAATCCCAAGAGCGGTACTGTTACACAGGACGTCACAAAAGCGGTAAAGGAAGTTAAGGCAGGAAAAATTGAATTCCGTGTTGAAAAGACAGGAATTGTGCACACTTCTTTAGGTAAAATAAATTTTGAGTCCTCCAAGCTTGAAGAAAATGCCAAAGCATTTCTTACAACTATTGTGAAAATGAAACCGACTTCTGCCAAGGGTCAGTATGTAAAGAGTTTATTTCTCTCTACAACTATGGGTCCGGGGTTGAGGATAAAAAGAGATGAAGTCGGCATTTAAAAAAAGTTTACGCACTCATAAAAAAATATAGCTTCTAGACCGGCTTGATTAATTAAATCTGGTATGGGTAAAAAATGAATAAGAATGAAAAAAACGAGATTGTATCCGAAGTTAAGGATATGATCAATAAATCGGCCGCAGTATTTCTGACTGATTATTCCGGAATAACTGTGGGTGATATAAACAGCATCCGGAACGAGTTCAGGAAGGAAGGTGTTGAGTATAAAGTATATAAGAATACTTTATTCAAACGCGCCCTTGACGAGTCCGGCAAATTCGAAAAGCTTTCCGGGCATCTTGTTGGAATGACAGGTTATGCATTTTCAACTGATAATCCGGTTGCACCCGCAAAAATTATAAAGAAATATTTCGATGCCAATCAAAAGTTGGCGCTTAAGGCATGTTATATTGACAACCAGTACTTCGATGGAAAGAACCTCAATGCACTGGCAAACCTGCCCACTAAGAAAGAAATTATTGCGGGAATTCTAGGCAGTCTCGATTCACCGGCTTCAGGTATTGTCGGGGCAATAAATGCTGTATTCAGGGATCTGGTTAGTGTAGTTGACGAGATTTCCAAAAGACAGGCAGCATAAATTTTAAAAATTGAAACTTATAAAGGAGTTAAGTACAAATGTCAGAAAAAATAGCAGAAATAGTTGAGAAGATAAAAGGTTTATCACTATTAGAAGCATCAGAATTAAAAAAAGCTCTTGAAGAAGAATTTGGTGTAACTGCTTCGGCGCCGGTAATGGTGGCAGGTGCAGCACCTGCAGCAGGAGCCGCAGCTCCCGCTGAAGAACAAACTGAATTTGATGTTGTTCTTGTTTCTATCGGTGAGAAAAAAATCAACGTAATTAAAGTTGTTCGTACACACACCGGATTGGGTCTGAAAGAGGCAAAAGATCTGGTTGAGAGTGCTCCGAAGACTGTAAAAGAAGCTGTTTCGAAGGATGAAGCTGAGAAGCTGAAAAAAGAATTCGAAGAAGCCGGTGCAACGGTACAGATAAAATAAATTTAGATAGTAATATTTTAATATATTTAACTTTTATCCGAGATCATGTGTAAGAAAAAGTGATTCGGCGGTGAATTCCGTCCTGTCGCTTTTTCTGTTATTAATGATACGATGCGGTAAATACGGAATAATAAAGAAATTGAATCCATAAATTTAATGGAGGTTAAATTGGATAATCATAGAATTTCCTTCAGCCAGATTCCTTCGGTTTTAGAACTACCTGATTTGCTGAGTATACAGACAGCTTCCTATGAGGATTTTGTCCAGCTTGATGTTGACCCGGCAAAAAGGGAAAACAAGGGACTTCAGGCAGTTTTTACAACAAATTTTCCTATCCTCGATAACAAGGAAAATTACCGGCTGGATTTTTTGGAATACTATGTTGAAAAACCGAGGTACTCGGTTCAGGAATGCCTTGAAAGAGGCCTTACTTTTTCTGCGCCGTTTAAGGCCAAATTGCGTCTTTCAACAAAAGACCCCGAAACAGAAGAATTTGTAAACAGTGTTGAACAGGAAGTTTATCTTGGAAATCTTCCTTTCATGACAGTTAAAGGAACTTTTATAATAAATGGTGCTGAGCGGGTTGTTGTCAGCCAGCTTCACCGTTCACCCGGTGTTGCATTTGCGCAAACTGTGCATCCTAACGGAACACCGATTTATTCCGCAAGGATTATCCCTCTGAGAGGAAGCTGGGTTGAGTTCGCAACCGATATTAACTATGTAATGTATGTCTATATAGATAGAAGGAAAAAATTTCCTGCTACCACACTTCTGCGGGCACTTGATTTTGCAACGGACGAAGAAATATTGAATCTTTTTAACCTGGTGGAAGAGATTGATGTAAGGAAAAATGATGTTGAGCAGTATATAGGCAGAGTGATTGCAAGCGACGTGTTTGATATGTCGACCGGTGAAATATTCCTCACCAAGGAGAGTGTACTGTCGGAAGAGGATGTTGAAAGATTAAAGGATGCAGAAGTTGATAAAATTAAACTGATAAAGGCTGTTTCAACAGCAGATCAGGATCTGATCATAAATACCCTGAGAAAAGATGCGTCGCACTCAAAAGAAGAGGCATTGTTCTCGATCTACAGGCAGCTGCGTTCAGGTGAGGCACCGGATGTAGAGACTGCCCAGGCATTGATTGAAAAACTGTTTTTCAATGATAAAAGGTACGATCTTGGCGAGGTTGGCCGTCACAGAATGAATGATAAACTGAAGGTCGGCGTACCTGAAACCACAACCGTGCTTTCCAAGGAAGATATTATCGCAATTATGAAATACATTATCAAGCTCAGGGTTGGTAATGAAACTGTTGATGATATTGATCATCTTGGAAACAGAAGAATTAAAACAGTCGGAGAACAGCTTCAACAGCAGTTTAACGTTGGAATGGCGCGAATGGCAAGGACCATTAAGGAAAGAATGAACATGCGCGATTCCGAAAGTTTTACACCCCAGGACCTTGTAAATGCAAGAACCATTACCAGTGTAATAAATGCATTTTTCGGAACTAACCAGTTATCGCAGTTCATGGATCAGACAAATCCGTTAGCTGAGCTTACACATAAGAGAAGAATGTCTGCACTTGGACCAGGAGGCTTAACAAGGGAGCGGGCAGGTTTTGAGGTTCGCGACGTACATTATACACACTACGGTCGTTTATGCCCCATTGAAACACCTGAAGGTCCGAATATTGGTTTGATCTCCTCACTCACAATTTTTGCAAGAGTGAACAGGTATGGATTTCTTGAGACACCATACAGGAAAGTTGAGAAGGGCAAAGTTCTTGATGAAGTATATTATCTGACCGCAGAGCAGGAAGATAATTTCACAATCGCCCAGGCAAACGCGCCGCTCAATGAACAATCTAAATTTATTAATGAAAGAGTAAAGAGCAGATATAAGGGTGAATTCCCGATCGTTACTCCGGAGCATATTCAGTATATGGATGTTGCACCGGTACAGATTGTTAGTGCTGCAGCCGCACTCATTCCGTTCCTGGAGCACGATGATGCAAACCGCGCATTGATGGGTTCAAACATGCAGCGCCAGGCGGTACCGTTGTTAAGACCTGAAACACCTATTGTAGGTACCGGACTGGAAAGAAAAGTTGCTGTGGATTCCCGCTCGGTTACTATAGCAGAAGACAACGGAGTTATTGAATCGGTAGATGCAGAGCAGATTGTTGTAAAATACGATATCAATCCGAATACTATTGAAGCAATTACCGGATTTACGGATACCAGAAGGACAACGTATAAACTTATAAAATTCCACGGTACCAACCAGGAAACCTGTATAAATCAGCGACCAATTGTTTCTGAAGGCCAGCGGGTTCAGAAAGGTGACGTTATTGCCGATGGTAGTTCAACCGACCAGGGAGATCTGGCATTAGGCCGTAATGTTCTTGTTGCATTCATGCCCTGGCGCGGATATAATTTTGAAGATGCAATTGTGATCAGCGAGCGCGTTGTAAGTGAAGACGTTTATACTTCAATTCATATTGAGGAATTCGAACTTCAGGTAAGAGAGACAAAGCGTGGTGAGGAAGAATTAACCCGTGAAATACCTAACGTAAGTGAAGAATCTGTAAAGAATCTTGATGAAAATGGTATTATAAGGGAAGGTGCAGAAGTTAAGGAAGGTGATATTCTTATCGGCAAAATAACTCCGAAAGGCGAAACCGATCCTACACCTGAGGAAAAACTATTAAGGGCAATATTCGGAGATAAAGCCGGTGACGTGAAGGATGCCTCGCTAAAGGCACCTCCGGGTCTGAAGGGAACTGTTACCAAAACCAGGTTATTCAGCAGGAAGAAAAAGGACTCTGAGTCAAAAAAATCAGAGAAAAAGATGCTGGATAATCTTGAGAATACACACAAACAGGCTCTTGCTGCACATTACAGCAAACTTATTGAAAAGCTAAACAAGCTTTGTCTTGGTGAGACCACAACAGGTATCCGGGATCTTGACGGCAGTGTAGTTCTCAGGAATAACACCTCCATTAAAGAGAGTACTTTCGATTCAATGGAAGATGTTACTAAACTTGATTATACTCTTGACTGGTTTGAGGCCAAGAAACTTAATCAACATATAAAAACTCTTTACAGAAATTATTTTGATGTACAGTCTGAAATTGAAGAAGATTATAAGAGAGAAAAGATAAAGATAACCAGCGGTGATGAACTTCCTCCGGGAATAGTTCAGCTTGCCAAAGTTTATGTGGCAAAGAAAAGAAAATTATCTGTCGGTGATAAAATGGCAGGAAGGCATGGTAACAAGGGTGTTGTAGCCAAAATTGTAGCTGCTGAAGATATGCCTTTCCTTCCAGATGGAACACCGGTCGATATAGTCCTGAATCCGTTAGGAGTTCCTTCCCGAATGAACCTGGGTCAGCTTTATGAAACTGCACTGGGTTGGGTTGGCAAAAAACTGGGAGTAAGGTTTGCCACACCGATTTTCGACGGGGCTAAGGTAGAGGTTGTTGATGAATGGCTTGAAAAAGCAGGTCTTGAAAAAGGAAGCAAAACTGAAATGTATGACGGCAGATCGGGTGAAAAATTCCATCAGAAAGTGACCTGCGGGTATATTTATATGCTTAAGCTTAGTCACCTCGTAGATGATAAAATTCATGCCAGGTCAATTGGACCATATTCACTTATTACCCAGCAGCCCTTAGGAGGTAAAGCCCAGTTTGGAGGACAGAGATTTGGTGAAATGGAAGTTTGGGCGCTGGAGGGCTATGGTGCTGCACATATTCTGCAGGAGATACTTACTGTTAAAAGTGATGATGTTGCCGGTAGGGCAAAAGTTTATGAATCGATAGTAAAAGGTGAAAATTTACAGGAACCAAATATTCCTGAAGCTTTCAATGTCTTAATTAAAGAACTCCAGGGCTTGGGACTGGATATAAAAATTAATTAAACACTGAAAAATTTCACGAAGAATTAGGAGAAAAAATATGTTTTATAGAGTTCAAGAAAATGCAATGCGTGACTTAAGTTCGATAACTATAAGTCTTGCCAGTCCTGATGATATTCTTTCAAGATCGTATGGTGAAGTTACAAAACCGGAAACAATAAACTACAGATCTTTCCGGCCTGAAAAAGATGGATTATTCTGTGAAAAGATATTCGGTCCTACCCGTGACTGGGAATGTTACTGCGGGAAATATAAAAGAATAAGGTACAAAGGTATTATTTGCGACAGGTGCGGTGTTGAAGTAACCCAGAAATCGGTTCGTCGCGAAAGAATGGGACATATTTCACTGGCGGTGCCAATCGTGCATATCTGGTTTTTCAGAGCTCAGCCGTCAAAGATTGGTAACATTATCGGTCTCAGTTTAAAGGAGCTCGAAAAAGTTATCTATTATGAATCCTATATAGTCATAAACCCGGGTCCTACAGGTTTAACAAAGAAGGATTTAATCTCCGAGGATCAGTATTTCGAAGTACTTAACTCACTTCCTGCAGGTAACGATAAGCTTGACGATGATGATCCTAAAAAATTCGTTGCCAAGATAGGCGGCGATGCCGTAAAAGAAATTCTTAAGAACATTAACATTGAAGATCTTTCAAAAGAACTAAGGGATCAGCTTAAAATTGAAACTTCCCAGCAGAAGAAAGCTGATCTGCTGAAAAGACTGCGTGTACTTGAAGCATTTAAAGCAAGTGAAGGGAAAGTTGACAATAAGCCGGAATGGATGGTTATGGGTTATATACCGGTTATTCCACCGGAACTCAGACCGCTTGTTCCTCTGGAAGGCGGCAGATTTGCTACTTCCGATCTGAATGATCTATATAGAAGAGTTATTATCAGAAATAACAGGCTGAAAAGACTTATAGATATTAAAGCTCCCGAGGTAATACTCAGGAATGAAAAAAGGATGCTTCAGGAAGCTGTGGACGCTCTTTTTGATAATTCAAGAAGAGGTTCAGCTGTCAGAAGCGATAATAACAGACCCTTGAAATCTCTCAGTGATATGCTGAAAGGAAAACAGGGAAGGTTTCGTCAGAACCTGCTTGGAAAGAGGGTTGATTATTCGGGAAGATCAGTAATTGTTGTTGGTCCGGAACTCAAACTGCATCAATGCGGTCTTCCAAAAGAT
>DJMM01000108.1 GCA_002435365.1 Ignavibacteriales bacterium UBA6490 | reverse complement strand
ATAAATTTATGGTTCTGAATTATTGAATTTATATGAAAATTGCAGTATTAACATCCGGCGGAGTTGACAGCTCCGTTGCATTGAAACTTCTTAAGGAAGAGGGGCATGACGTTACAGCTTTTTACCTTAAGATATGGCTTCAGGATGAGTTTTCATTTTTGGGGGACTGCCCCTGGGAAGAAGATCTTTCATTCGTAAGGGAAGTCTGTGAACAAAACAATGTTCCGCTTGAAGTTTTATCCCTGCAGAATGAATACTGGGATTCTGTTGTAACTTATACAATCAACGAGATAAAAGCAGGACGAACTCCAAATCCTGATATCTACTGCAACAGCCTCATTAAATTCGGACAGTTCTATGATAAAATCGATCCGCGGTTTGAAAAAGTAGCTACCGGGCATTATGCTGCGGTTGAGAAAGACAATAACAGGTTCTTTCTTAAACGGTCACCCGACCCGGTTAAGGATCAGACATATTTTCTGGCATATTTGAGCCAGCATCAGCTCTCAAGAGCTTTATTCCCTCTCGGAATTTATAAAAAACCGGAAGTCCGTTCGCTTTCGAAAAAATATAACCTTGCCAGCCAGAGCAGGAAAGACAGCCAGGGAATCTGTTTTCTCGGTCAGATAAAATTTAACGAGTTTGTAAAACATCACCTCGGTGAAATAAACGGGGACATTGTTGATATTGAGTCGATGAAAAAGATGGGAGTGCATCCGGGATACTATTATTATACTATCGGCCAGCGTTCAGGCCTGGGCCTGGGCGGCGGACCATGGTACGTTGTAAAAAAAGATATTGCAAACAATATTGTTTATATCTCTCATAAAAATCCGGAACTTAATGAAAAGAACAGGTTTGAAGTGACCAATTTCAACTGGATAAATGAGCCGCCGGCAGAAAAAAATCTTATGGTAAAGATCCGTCACGGTGCATCTTTTTATAAATGCGTTCTGGAATTCAAGGATGAATTATCAGCGGTGGTTACAATAGATAAAGGGGACAGGGGAATTGCTCCAGGCCAGTTTGCAGTGTTTTATAACGGCGACTATTGTGTGGGTGGAAGCGTTATAACCGGCTAACAGTTATGATGAAACAGGTTCAGGGATTTTAACTGTAAACCCGACCGTTGTGCCTTTTCCTTTTTTGCTTCTGATGTACAGCCTGCCTTCATGCTTCTCAATGAACTCGCGGCAAATAACCAGTCCCAGGCCTGATCCCTGCTCTCTTGCGGTACCGGGTTTGGAAAAATAGATATCCTGGTTAAGCAGTTTTTTAATTTCTTCCTCGGTAAGTCCAGTACCCTCATCGCTAATTTCAACAGAATTTATCTCTCCTGATTTGAATTGTATCCTGATACTGCTCTCCTCGTGAGAGAATTTAATTGCATTTGAGATAATATTCTGAAGCACCGACTGCAGCAGATTGGCGTCAAAAACAATATTTACATTTTCATTTATGAGATTAACTATTTCAATACCTTTTTTTACAGCAAGCCAGTTCAGCAGATCAATTGAACTATCCACCGCTTTATGCAGATTTACAACATCTGGTACGAGTTCCACATTATCTTTCTGAATTTTAGACCATGCCAGAAGGTTTTCCAGAAGACTATATTCGCTTCTGAATGCAGCATAAAGTTCTTTTCCTATTTTCCTGATCTCGTCAATGGAAAGATCATCGTTATCATCTGCAAGCAGTTCCGATAATCCGAGCAGAGCATGAAAATGCCCTCTTAAATCGTGTGCAATAACTGAAAAAAGTTCCTTTACTAGTTTCTGTTCGGTTATATTCTCAGCCAGTTCAATAAAATATTGTGGAGTGCCTTTATCATTTGTTATTAGGAGGATCGACAGGTTCACCCATACTGTTTCATTTGTACTGCTTATAAACCGCTTCTGCATCTTAACCGGATCAGGTTTCCTGGTTTTGATAAGCTCCTTCATTACTCTTTTTTCTTCTGCAAAATCCGAACGGTGGGTAATATCTGCGGTATTGAATTTTTCCAGTTGCTCGGACGGAAATCCTGTTATAACAGTGAGTGCATTATTGCACCCGATGATATTTCCCTCCGGATCGGTTAAGATTATACCGGTATCGGAATGATCAAAGACGGTTTTGAATATTATTTCACTGTTTGTCTGCGGTTTACCGGTTTGCCTTGTCATTTAACTCTCAGATATCGCTTGATCAACTATTTTAATATTCATTTTTGACAAATAATACGCCTTACAGGCAGCAAAATATAGCCATTATTTAGCTAACCTTCCACCAGCTTATTTGATAAAGGGAGACTGACCGGGGAACTGGCCGCTGCCGATTCTGCGGTTCAACTTTTAATTAACCGGATATGTTTTAATTTTCCTTTACTGATTATATAATTTATTTTCTGCAGCTGATGAAAAGATTTCCCCAATACGGTATATACGGATTACTGATTACCCTGGCTTTCTGGTTTTTAAGCTGGTATTTAGATGGACTAAGAACTCACCTTACTTTCTTCCCGATGTGGCTTGGTTTCTGCATAACGGTTGATGCCCTGGTGTTTGCCAGGAAAGGGACATCATTAATTTACCGGAGCAAGTCAAAATTTATTTTCCTTTTTATTTTATCAGTCCCGGTATGGTGGATCTTCGAGATATTAAATCTCTTTACGTCAAACTGGTATTATGCCGGCAGCGAATATTTCAGCAGTATGGAGTTTTTTCTGCTTTCATCGCTGAGCTTTTCGACTGTAATGCCTGCAGTATTTGAAACTGCAGAACTGGCCTCCTCCTTCAAATGGATAAAGAATTCCGGTGCCGGATTAAGAATATCCGATTCGGCATTCAGTGTCAGGATGTTTTTTATTTCGGGTCTGCTTATGCTGTTTCTTTTAATGCTGTTTCCTGAATACTTTTTTCCCTTCATATGGATATCGGTATACTTCATTATCGATCCTTTAAATAAGTTTCTGGGAAGAAAAAATCTTTTCGAATATACTTCAGTAAGGAACTGGCAGCCGGTACTGGCGTTGTGGACAGGTGTTCTTATCTGCGGTTTTTTCTGGGAGTTCTGGAATTTTTACTCATACCCCAAATGGGTATATTATCTTCCATATCTGAATATATGGCACCTGTTTGAAATGCCGTTGTTCGGTTACCTGGGGTATCTTCCCTTCTCGCTTGAGCTTTATGCGTTTTATAATCTTTTTAACAGAGGCGGGTATATAGAGATATAGAGCCTAACGATTACTGATCCATTCCTTCCATATTTCCGGTTGATATCCTACAGTAGCCTTCATGCCGTTTCTTACGATCGGTGTTCTGAACAGAAGAGGATCATTAAGCAGTTCGCTTTCGACGTTATACACCATGAAGCCGAGATTTCGTTTCCTGAAATGTTTGCCTTCCTTGTCGATAAGCTCATCTGCCGTTACTGAGAGTTTTATATTTTCAAGCTCGCCTTTGGATACCCCCTTTTCAGTAAGGTCCCTGAAATGGTATGATATATTTCGTTCCTTGAAAAAGCGCTCTGCTTTCCTGGTATCATTTGAGCTTTTCACTCCGAAAATCTGAATTGTCACAAGACTGTATTCCCTAAAGGTTAAATTTTTCCGGTTTTTTAACGCCGATGATATTTTCGATATAAAAATAATATAATAAACAATGCCGTAAAAACCTGCTTCAGGAATATTCGGTATTTGACGGTTCACGCAGTTGAAACTATGATTTTAATTTGTAAATTTGCTTAAAAAAAACAGGAGTATCTGATGTTATTAAGGATGTCGCTGACAATTCTATTGTCGCTATTAGTCATACTTCCTGCCGGTGCGCAGGAAAAGAAGCCAAGGATAAGTCCTAAGGCAGGTGTAACACAGATTGTGGGACTCACCACTGTTGAGATTTCGTACAGCCGTCCGGGAGTAAAAGGAAGGAAAATATGGGACGGACTGGTACCTTACAGCAAAGTTTGGAGAGCCGGTGCAGATGAGGCAACAAAATTTACATTTTCAACCGATGTAACCATCGAAGGAAAAAAACTTGCTGCCGGATCCTACAGCTTTTTTGCCATACCGGATCAGAAAGAGTGGATACTGGTTTTTAATAAAGTGGCAGACCAGTGGGGTGCTTTCGAATACAACGAAGCTGAAGATGCAGTTCGGGTAAAGGTAAAGCCTTTAAAATCCGATATGACAGAATGGCTGGCGTATGAATTTACAGATATGAAAACAAATTCTGCCTTAATTAATCTGATCTGGGAGAAGCTCCGTATACCTTTTAAAATAGAAGTGAAGATTTAATAAGTTATTAAGGTCTGCCCGGTTCAGGGCAGACCTTGATTAAGCAAAAACTTATTTCCTTATAATACCGAGGAGCTCCTCAGTTTTTTCCTCCATAAGCTTTATATTTCCCCTGCTTTCAACATTCAGTCTCAGTATCGGTTCAGTATTGGACATGCGCAGGTTAAATCGCCAGTCAGAATATTCAACACTCAGGCCGTCGCTGAAATCCATGATCCCGTTGCTATAAATTTTTTCAATTTCTTTAATTTTTCCGGCGGGGTCGTCGATAGTTGTATTTATTTCTCCCGAGCAAGGATAGGCGGCTATCATTTCTTCAACAAGTGCGGAAAGAGGTTTGTTTTCCTGGGACATAAGCTGAAGAGTAAGCAGAAACGGGATCATTCCGCTGTCCGAGTATGCATTATCCCTGAAATANNGACATTTCGCCGCCGTACACTGCATTCACTTCACGCATCTTCTCTTTAATGAAGGCATGTCCGCTTTTAGATTGAACAGCTTTGCCGCCGCTTTCTTTAACAACCTCAAAGGTATTCCACACCAGGCGCGGGTCGTGAACAATATTTTCGCCGGGATAATTTTTCAGTATGGATTTAGCAAGCAGTCCGACAATATAATAACCTTCAATAAAGCTGCCTTTCTCATCGAAGAAAAAGCATCTGTCGTAGTCGCCGTCCCATGCCACTCCCAGGTCAGCCTTATTTGCAGTTACGGCATCAATTGTGGGCTGCCTGTTTTCTACAAGCAGCGGATTAGGTACGCCGTTGGGAAATGAAGAATCCGGTTCATTGTATATTTTAATCAGCTTAACAGGTAATTTCTTTTCGAGCAGATCGAGAGCGGGGCCGGCACATCCGTTGCCTGCATTTGTAACGACGGTATAATTTTTTATCTTCGACGGATCATAGAATTTTCCAAGATTATTAATAAAACCGTCCATAGCATTGTAATTTTTTATGCCCCCGGGAACTGTTGCTTTTTCACCCAGCTTATCCGTTAAGATCATCTCTTCCACTTTATTAAGGCCGGAGTCATAACCAACCGGCACCGAACCTCTTTTTACAAACTTCATTCCGTTATATTCAGGAGGATTATGGCTTGCAGTAATCATAATACCGCCGTCGGCATCAAGTGCCGGCGTGGCATAATAAATCATCTCGGTGCCGCAAAGGCCAATGTCAATTACTTCAGCACCGGCATCAGTTAATCCTTTGGCAAGTGCCTGCGACAGCTCTTCCGAAGATTTCCTGATATCGTGGCCGATAACTGCCTTTTTTGCATTTATAAGTGAAGCATAAGCTCTTCCTATTTTATATGCCATTTCCGGGTTAAGTTCGGAGGGGACTTTTCCCCTGATATCGTATGCTTTAAATGATTTTATTTTTTCCATTAATCCTGTTCCTTTTCTTTGCAGGTGATTATTTAGTAGCAGAAAAATAAGTGAACTATTATTTTATAATAAAAATAGTAAATTTCTGCCGAAAGAACTTCTCTGTATTTCTCTTACATCATAAATATAAGAGAATTATTTTTCAATAGACTTTTAATTTTTATTACTTTATGTTAATCAACAAAAACTTGAAGGAGCCGGTTATCGAAGCAAAAAATACTGTTAAATGGCACTTCGCTAAATGCAACAACTCTAAATGTAACTCAATATTCTTAGTAAATCCCGAAGAGGTGCCGGGAGAACTGGGTTTTATTTGTCCGGAATGCAGCAAAAAAACAACAACCTCTCATGTTATTCAGTGCTCCAGCTGCAAAACGATACTGAACTTCGTAAGAGCAGCGCCCAATGAGGAAAAAGTTGTCTTCAATGTACCGAAATGTTCTCACTGCGTGGGTACGGTAGAAGATGAATGGGAGATTGAACCACTCTATCAGCCCGATTCATATATTTGATGCATCATATAAATATCTTATTTTTAAGGATGAATTTTTATTCATCCTTATTTTTTTTAGATAGTTAGATCGGGAAGAATTTTTATAAATATAGCACACACCGGGTTATACTATAATTAATCCCTAACGTAATTCAATTTTAAATTAATATTTTATGAAAAAATATACTTTTCATCTTACGAATTTTATAATCATTTTATCATTGCTGGCAGCAGCTGGATGTTCGCCGGTCCGGGAAATTCAGAAATCTCCTTCTGTTATAAGCAACGGGATCAATCTTGATACTGTAAGAGCCGGTGCTTTTGATACAGGTAAAATGTGGACATTTGAATATGCCCCGGTAGATTATTTCTCAAAAGAATATAACTTCACTCCCTCTCAGGAATGGTTTGACCATGTAAGAATGTCGGCTTTAAAATTTGCAACATACTGTTCTGCCTCGTTTGTATCGGAAGACGGGCTTGTAATGACAAATGACCACTGCGGACGGGAAAGCGTTACAGACGTTTCTGACAGCGGGGAAAGCTTACAGGAAAATGGGTTCTATGCTGAAACGCCCGACCAGGAGAGAAAAGTTGAGGGCCTTTTCGTTGAGCAGCTTGTTCGTATTGAGGATGTAACTTCTGAAATTCAGACTGCCATTGATAATGCACCTGATCAGGATAAGGCTATTGCAGAAAAAAAAGCAATTTCCGGTATTGAAAAACGTGAATGGGCCTCAAGCGGATTTAGAACAAAGGTTACAAAGCTGTACAACGGCGGCAAATATTCTCTTTATTATTATAAAAGATACAATGATGTGCGCCTGGTATTTGCACCCGAAACACAGATCGGATACTTCGGCGGGGATCCTGATAATTTTACCTACCCGAGATATAACCTTGATTGTACTTTTTTCCGTGTTTATGACGATAGCGGCAAACCGTTAAAGACCGAACATTATTTCAAATGGAGCAGTAACGGCGCCCTTGCCGGAGAACCTGTTTTCGTTGTGGGCAATCCAGGTACAACAAACCGTCTTAGTACTGTAGCCCAGCTTGAATATATGCGGGACGTATTATATCCGCCCAGAATAGAAATGTATTCAGGATTAATTAATATCTACCATGGCATGCTCCGCAATAAACCATCCAATTCCGAGGAATTAACGAATGACCTATTAGGTTATACAAACTCTCTGAAAGCATATAACGGAATGCTGGAAGGATTGAGAAACCCGGTATTGATGGCTAAGAAAAAGGACTTTGAAAAGACATTTAAATCCAAAGTGAGAGAAAATCCCGGGCTCAATGCCAGATACGGAGACATGTGGGAAAAAATTGAAAATGTCAAAAACCAGCAAAAACAGACTGCCGAGGAACTTTACGGATTGACCCTGCATAGTTTAACTACCCCTCAGTATTTTGAAATGGCTGTCGATATTATTAATCTTATTGCCGAACTTGATTCTCCCGAAGAACAGAAAACGGTATTAACCGCAAGCCAGCTTGATTCATTGGTTAATTCATTTTACCCGGAAGAGCTGGATCTCCAGAAACAAAAGCTGATGCTTTTTGAGTTCGTTCAGAAAATAAACAAATACCTGGGAACAGATTATCCGCTTGTAAATAAAATAACAGGGGGCAGAAAAGGAATGGAAGCTGTGGATAATATTCTTTCCAATTCGGATGTTGTCTCCCGGGAAAAAGCAGCCGCACTTCTGCAGAAAGGAGCAGACGGCATAATAAATTCGAACGACCCCTTCATATATTTCATAATTAATTCCGAAGCACGCAGGGTTGAATTACAGAACCAGTCATTCCAGCTCTCTCAGGAAGAAAAAATATATTCGCAGAACCTTGGCAGGGCACTGTTTGATGTTTTCGGAACATCAATTCCACCGGATGCCACTTTCACCCTGAGGATTTCTGACGGAGTAGTTGAAGGATTTCCCTATAACGGTACAGTTGCACCTCCCATTACTACTTTCTACGGTTTGTACGACCGGTATTACAGCTTCAATGAAGAACACCCATGGAATCTGCCTGAAAGATGGAAAAATCCGCCTGCCGAATTTGAACTGCAGACTCCCTTTAATTTTGTTTCGACAAACGATATTATAGGCGGGAATTCAGGCAGTCCGGTTATTAATAGAAAAGGCGAGGTTGTGGGTCTAGCATTCGACGGAAATATCCAGAGCCTTCCGGGAAGCTTTATTTTCACTACGGAAGAGAACAGGACCGTATCCGTGCATTCCGCAGGAATGATTGAGGCGGTAAAAGATTTGTATCATGCAAAGCGATTGAGTGAAGAACTTAAAAATGGCAAAATTACTCTAAAATAATATTCTCTGTGTGCTGTTTCCCAACAAGGGAAACAGCCTCCTGATTAATCCTTCCACCGCTTACTATATCCCCCTAAGGTAAATATTACTTGCATTTAAGCTCATTTTTACCTGTATTTAATATACAGCAATGACAAATAGACTAATACAATAGAAGAATTTAGTCAGGAATGTTTATTGCTATAATTATCGGTTAATAATCAACTTATTTATTCATTAAAGAGATTAGGCACGGAATTTGACCAATTGGAATCTCATTTGGGAGTGTTAAAATGACAAATATTCAATCTCTGATGGCATTGGGTGCTTTGGTTCTCCTTACTTTAACTTCACTGCAGTTTAACGGAAGCCTTATGGAATGTACAACTGCAGAGCTTGAGAACAAAGTATATCTTACTGCATTTTCTCTTGCAGACGACATGATTGAAGAGATAAAAAACAAAGCATTTGATGAAGCAACCAAAACTTTCGTTGTGGCGTCAACTTCCGCGCTGACTCCCCCGTCAGGTTTTGGCCTTGTTTCGAAAACTGATCCGTTGGATGATATCGACGATTATAATAATTATAAGAAAACCGTAAGCTCTCCTCATGCCGAAGATTATGAGGTCAGCTGTTTAATACATTATGTAAGCGCTGCTAATCAGAACATTGTAAGCTCAACTCCTACTTTTTACAAGAGAGCGTCTGTTACCGTAAGCAGTCCTTATTTAAGACATTCAGTAACATTAGCATTTATATTTAGTTTAAAATGAATACTATACTCGATATTGCCGGTTCGGCACTCGTTGGCGGAGCAATTTTATTTATAATTCTCCACCTTAACATTTTTTCAAGTCAGCAGAAGTTTACTTCCGATAAGGAGCTCGAAATACAGAGATACTCCAAAACTATTGCGGAAGTGCTTGACCATGACCTGAGAAAAGTGGGATTTAAATATGTCGGTTCAAACCCCTTTATTACCACCACTGAAAAGAACCTGTCTTTTTACAGCGATATCGACTCAAACGGCGTTATGGATGTGGTATCCTATAGTTTGAGCGACTCATTAAAAGCTTATAAAACCCCGAATCCGAGAGATAAAATATTATACCGGGCTGTTAATTCGGATACCATCGGCGGACCAACTCTCGGACTTATAGATCTTAAATTCACTTACCTGAATAACGATGGACAAAAAACAGCAATAAAAGACAGCATCAGGTATATTAAAACAGAAATATGGGTCCAAAGCTCTGAGCCTGTAGATACGGCATATATCTTTACGTATTGGGAAATGACCATTCATCCAAGAAACATTAAGTATTAAATGGAGAGTTATCATGGGTAAAGGATTTTTAATTATCGTATTCGGAGTTGCAGTAACATTAAGCATACTTATTATGAACCTTAATGCAAACGTTCACCAGGAACTTGATGAAACTTTGAATTTTTTCAATAATACACAGGCCCGCCTGATATCAAATTCAGGTATTGAAATCTATCTGGAGAAAATGAGAAGGGATAAAGAGATGAGGGGAACTTTCACCAATAATTTCCTGCTCCAGGGAAAATATGATATTTCAATCTACGGCCCCGATTCATTTATGAATATAAAATCAGTTGCTATCTATGATGAGGTTGAACATACTTCACTGGTTACCGCAAGAAGACGGCCGATGAAAATCCCGACTATAAACTCTGCCCTCTATATTTCTGCAGTTACCATGAGCCTCTTGTTAAACGGAAATGTTGATGTAAACGGAAACGACCACAATATGAACGGATCTCCCGGAGCGGCGGCACCGCTGCCCGGTATCGGCGTTGATACACCTGCAGACAGCAGCTTTGTTATAAATAATGTGAAACCAAAAATATCGAAAACCATTGAAGGATACGGCGGATCGCCAAGCGTTTATACCGTAAATAATACAATTAACTGGCAGGAAATTACGGAAGATTTCATCTCTTCAGCTGACACCGTCCTTCCGACGGGTACTTATTCAAATGGGTCCCAGTTTGGTACTGCCGCAAATCCGATAATAACATACTGTAATGGAAACGTTGACTTTACCGATGCTACCGGTTATGGTGTAATGATTGTTAACGGCAACCTTAATCTCAGCGGTAATTTTAAGTTTTACGGAATAGTAATTGTCTATGGTACTTCAAAAATTAGAACCCAGACAATCGGAAATAATTCAATATACGGTGCAACTATTCTTGTTGGACAAACTGTTGAGATATCATCGCTGGGAAATGCCCAGTTCTATTACAGCAAACAGGCTATCGATAACGCAAAATTAAATCTTAAATCGTCAAAGTTCGAAATTATGAGCTGGTGGGAGTAAAATAATGACATACAAAACAAGCGAAAATGATCTGTGGAGCTTGGATCAAGGAGACTGGGTAAGCACAAAATATTATGATAAAGCCGATCTGATGAAACAATTCAGAAGAAGAAACCTGATTTTTGCCGCTGCCTTTATGATCTACCTTGTTGTAAGCGCTATAGTATTATTTTTTTAGATCTCCAGAAAATCATTGCGGATAAGGAGCAAAACGGCTGATTGCGGAACAATCAGAAGTTTCTCCTTATCGAATTCTATCTCGAATGCTTCCTTTCTTAAAAAAATTGCCAGATCCCCTTCTTTAGCCTGCAGAGGAATATATTTGACCGGTTCCTTTGACTCCTTCCAGGGTTCATCTTCAGTTTGCGAAAATGTGGGATAACCCGGTCCCGTTTTAATTATATAACCGCTCTGGATTTTTTCTTTTTCACTAACACCGGGTGGAAGGTATAAACCTGTGTTCGTTTTGTTGGTCTCCTCCTGGGGCCGTATAAGCACCCGGTCCCCTACTACAATAAATTTTTCTATGTTTTTCAATTTAAGCACCGGAATAAACTTCTTTCTTTTCCGATAAAATTTAAATTTATTTTACTGCATAATCAACATATTTGCCCAATAACCGCACAATATGTCCGAATTTAAGCTAAAAACTTATAACACCTGCTGCCCCTCAGTTTAAAAAATAAGAAATTCACAGCAATTTATTGGATAAAATTGGGGACTTCATCTGAATCTAATCCCGGTCTAACCCGGACCTAACCTGATTCTGTTCCCATTTTTCCGGGATCAGGATCAGCTTAGGGGCAGACCAGGTAAGCATAAGTCCGAAATTTTCTCCGCAAGCGGATGGCAAAATTTTTCATTTCAGGAATATATGTATTACAAATGCAGAAGATTCAGGAACTCGCGTTCTGTTTTGCCTTTGTATAATGCAACAGCTATTTTTATAATTACAAAAAGAAATAAATTTTGAGGGAAAATGAAAAAGGTCGTAATCTTATTATCCGTAATTCCGTTCCTGCTTTTTGCACAGACCAAAAGAGCGATTACTGTTGAAGATCTCTGGTCCATGAAAAGAATAGAAACATTCAATTTATCTCCCGATGGCTCACTGATCGCTTTTGCCGCAACCTCCTACAGCATGGAAGCAAATAAAGGCAATACCGATATTTATCTTGTAAACAGCGACGGCAGCAGCCTGCGCCAATTTAAAGCTTCCGCTGTAAATGAGAAGGAACCTGTTTTTTCTCCGGACGGTAAAAAAATAGCCTTTATAAGAGACTCACAGATCTGGACAGCAAATATCGATGGTTCCGAAGAATTGCAGATTACCAATCTGTCAACAGGTGCTTCCGGAATTGAATGGTCGCCGGCTGGTGATAAAATTCTGTTTGTTTCATCAGTATATCCCGACTGTAAAAACGATGACTGTAATAAGCAAAAAGATGAAGCTGCCGAAAAAAGCGTAGTGAAAGCCAAATTATTTACTGAACTTATGTACAGGCACTGGAATGAATGGAGGGGCGATAAAAGAAGTCATTTGTTCGTTGTAAACCTGGCTGATAAAAAAGTTACCGACCTTAATTCCGGTTCGTTTTCGGATGTACCTCCCCTGGCACTCGGCAGCAGTAACGATTACAGCTTTTCCCCGGATGGTAAAGAGGCTGCTTTTACGCAGAATTTATCAAAGGAGCTTGCCGTAAGCACCAATAATGATGTTTTTATGGTGGATCTTAAAAATACCGACGGCAGTTTACCGGGTAGTAAAAAAATATCTGCCGGAACCGGTAACGACAACCAGCCGGTTTATTCTCCGGATGGCAAATACATTGCCTATTCTTCGATGAAAAGGGCTGGTTATGAATCCGATAAGTCTGATATCATTTTATATGACCGGAAGACAGGAGAGCAAAAAAACATAACCGGAAGTTTTAATCTTTCAGCCTCGGAATTGCTCTGGTCAGCTCAATCAGATGCAATTTACTTTACTGCTGAAAACGAGATTTATAAATCATTGTTCAGAATAGAGATAAGTTCCGGAAAGGTTACCGAACTCAAAAAGGAACTGAATTGTTCCGCTATTTCACTGTCAGCAGATGGAAAAATAATATACTTTAAGAATCAGCGCACTACCCTTCCCCATGAAATATTTTCATATAATTTAAACAGCGGTAAGTTGAATCAGATAACTGCCGTAAACCGGAGTATTCTTGCAAACCTTGAAATGAATCCCGTTGAAACATTCTGGAGCGAAGGAGCTGGGGGCACGCCGGTACAGTCCATTCTTGTAAAGCCTCCATTTTTCGATGAGAATAAAAAATACCCGATGATATTTCTTATTCATGGAGGTCCGCAGGGTCACTGGACAGACGATTTTCATTACCGCTGGAATATTCAAATGTTTGCTTCAGAAGGATATGTAGTGGTTGCGCCAAACCCGAGAGGCAGTACCGGATACGGTCAGAAATTTACCGATGAAATTTCAGGAGACTGGGGTGGGAAACCTTATACGGACCTGATGAACGCATATGATTATGCACTTAAGAACTTCTCATTTATCGATCCTTCAAACACATTTGCAGCGGGTGCATCATACGGCGGATACATGATAAACTGGATTGAGGGACATACCGACAGGTTCAATGCCCTGGTTTCGCACGCCGGTGTTTTTAATCTTGAAAGCGAGTATGGAACAACCGAGGAATTATGGTTCCCCGAATGGGAAAACGGCGGAACGCCTTGGGAAAAGAGGGAAATGTACGAAAAATGGTCCCCGCACAGGTATATACAAAATGCAAAAACCCCTATGCTGGTAATTCATGGAGCAAATGATTTCAGAGTGCCTGAAGAGCAGGCCTTCCAGTTATTTACATCACTTCAAAGATTGGGAGTTGAAAGCAGCTTTTTATATTTTCCTGATGAGTTTCATTTTATAACAAAACCGCAGAATGCAGTTTTATGGTGGAATACCATTTTTGAATGGTTCCGTAAACATTTATACATGGAGAAAAAATGAACGAAAGAGATCTTGATTACAGCAGCACGGATGAGCGGGACATAAAGTTCACAGATTTTGACGAGCTTGATTTCGGAGGTGAAAAGGAAACCGATGAAAAGATACGGTATGTCGAAGAAAACCTCTGGACAAAATTATCAAAATCTGGTGAAAAAATATCTTTCGCAAAGGATCTTCTTGCTCTTTTCAGTTACGTAAGGGATAGTTATGTACCCTGGTACAGGAAAGCAATTGTTGTTGCAGCCCTTATATATTTTATCGCCCCCATTGACGCAATTCCTGATCTTGCACCGTTATTCGGTTATCTTGATGATTTAGGTGTGGTAACAGCGGTGCTGAAATATATGGGAAGTGAAATTGCTCCATATTACCAGGTTGATTACCGGACCTGAGTGTGGATCATAAACCCAATTATAAAATCCTGAAAAGCGGTGTCGTCTTTAAGGGAAAAGTCTTCGATCTGAAAGTTGATGAAATAGAATACTCCAGCGGCAACAGAGGAATAAGGGAGGTTGCTCTGCATCCCGGCGGTGCTGTTGCAGTAGCTTTAACTGAAGCCGGCAGGATTCTGCTTGTGCATCAGTTCAGGTACCCTTTTCAGAAATTTCTGTATGAACTTCCGGCAGGAAAACTTGATGTAAATGAGGATCCTGAAAAATGCGCCCGCCGGGAGCTTGAGGAAGAAACAGGATATACTGCTTCAAGGGTAATAAAACTTGGTTCTATAAATACAACACCCGGGTTTTGTACAGAGATACTTCATATATTTCTGGCAACCGGATTAAAAGCAGGCAGGCATAACCGGGAGGAAGGTGAACATGGAATGGAAATTCATGAGTTCCCGGTTGAAGAGATTGAAGAAATGATAATTAACGGCACTATTACCGATGCAAAGACGATCAGCGGAATTTTTCTTCTGAAAAGCTATTTAAGTAATCCCGAGAAGTTTAAATAATTTTCACCTGGCATATGCTGAAAACTCTCCACGTAAAAGATTATGCACTTATAAGTAAAATCGATGTCGAATTCGGCAGCGGGTTGAATATAATCACCGGTGAAACCGGTGCAGGGAAATCGATTCTTATAGATGCAATGGGTCTGCTTCTCGGTGAAAGAGCATCTTCGGAAGTAATAAGGAAGGATGCCTCGAAAGCTGTTATTGAAGGTGTTTTTGAACCGGAGAATGACGGTAAAATAAAAGCTTTTCTTGCCGAAAATGATCTTGAACTTCTGCCTGAACTAATCTTAAGAAGAGAAGTGCTCCTGAAGGGAACTAACCGGTGTTTTATAAACGATACGCCTGTTACGCTTAACCAGATAAAGGAAATAGGTAATCTTCTGGTTGATCTGCATGGACAGCATGAGCATCAGTCGCTGCTGCGGCCCGATACACATATCGATTATCTTGACGAATTTGCAGATGTCGACAACCTGCTCGCTGAGTACAGAACATCATTTAACGATCTTAATCGGATGATTTCAGAACTTGATTCCCTTGCCGCGCGTGAATCAGTGTTGAAGGAAAAGAAGGAGATATATTCCTTCCAGCTAAAGGAAATTGATGCAGTATCCCCTCTGGAGGGTGAGGATGAAAAGATAGCAGATGAACTGAAGATACTTGAAAATTCGGAGAGGCTGCTTGAGCTTTCAAACTCGGTTTATGAAAAATTGTATGAATCGGACCATGCTGTTATTGACCTTATGAACAGGGTTAAGCAGGAACTGGCAGAACTGACAAGGATCGATAAATCGTTTTCCGATATTTCAGCTGAATGCGGCAATACCATTGAACAGATTACCGATATATCAAATTTCCTGCGCAGTTACAGATCCAGGATAAATGTTGATCCTGAATATCTTGAAAACCTGCGAACCAGGATAAGCGCCCTCAATATGCTGAAGAAAAAATACGGCGGCAGCATAAAAAGCATACTGGAATACAGGGAAAAGATTGCCGGTGAATTTTCAATCGCAGAAAATTATGCCGGGAAAATTGCGGAGATCGAAAACGATATCAGGTCGTTAAGGATAACCTGCGGAACATCTGCCAGAAAGATCTCTTCTCTACGGCAGAAGGTTTCTTCTAAAATTGAAAAACAGATAGTTGAGGAGCTATCCAACCTGGGAATACCTGATGCCTCCTTCCGGGTAAGTATTGAGAAAGAGGAAGCCGTTCACGGAAATTATGTTATATCGGAAAACAAAAAGTATAAAGCCGGCAGCAGGGGTATGGATAAGGTTGAATTTCTTATTTCTGCAAACAAGGGAGAAAATCTTAAGCCGCTTGTCAAATCGGCATCAGGCGGGGAGATCTCCAGGGTAATGCTGGCGCTTAAATCCACACTTGCAAAAAGCGACAAGTTCCCGCTGCTTATATTCGATGAAATAGATACAGGAGTAAGCGGCAGGATTGCTCAAAAAGTGGGTCAGTCGCTTAAAAATCTGTCAGAGTTCCACCAGATAATTGCAATTACCCATCTTCCGCAGATTGCCGGACTGGCGGATTATCACTTTAGTGTGGAAAAGTCAGCCGAATCGGGCCGATCAGTCAGTACCATAAGAAAACTGGACAAACAGGAAAGAATCCGGGAAATAGCAAAACTGATGTCCGGTGAAAAAATAACCGAGGCAAGTCTGCAGGGTGCTATAGAGCTGATGGGTAAAAAATAGTTGACGGTGGTTATTGACATACTTCGGCTAAATTAGCAAATTTCACTTTACTTCATTATGGCTTTTCAATAATATCAGGAGTTAATATGAAAAGAGTCCCGACAGTTTTTTTGTTTCTCATATTTTGCAGCTCCCTATCATTCGGCCAGTTTACCGAAAGGTTTGAAGCTTTAAATGAGACAAACCTTAAAGGATATGCAACGCCATTCGCAACATCATTCGGATTAGCAATGAATAGCGGAGGATTCTACACAGCAGATATCCCTTCATTTTTTGGTTTATCAATAAGTTTGAGGGGGATGTACATGCTTATACCCGAAGATCAAAAAAAGTTCACCCCCGTTTTATCAGGCGGATATACAACCAAGGAAGTTTCAACTATCTATGGTGATAAGGGTGGGGTTTTTGCCGGTCCCAATGGTTATCAGGTAACACCTCCGGGATTGGATATTTCAGCTATTCCACTCGCCTATCCGCAGGTTACAGTTAGTTTTATGGGCACTGAAGTGCTTCTTCGTCTTTTACCGAAGGTAAAATTTTCAAGGGAACATGATGTCAACCTTCTTGGTGTGGGAGTAAGACACAACATTAGTCAGTATATTCCGCTGATGCCGGTGGATATAGCCGCACAGGTGCTTTATAATAAACTGGAAATAAGCAACCTGATGGAGTCAAAAAACCTTGCATTCAATATTCATGCATCAAAAACATTTGCTATCATTACTCCATATGTCGGTTTGCAATATGAATCGTCATCGATGGACATCGATTATACATATAAACCAGTACCAGATGACCGTACATTTGATCAGAGACTTAAAGTATCGCTTGACGGCGATAATTCATTCAGAGCTGTTGTTGGCGCATCGCTGAACCTTCTATTTCTGGTGATAAATGCTGATGCTGGTTTCAGCACGCAGACGGTTCTTTCTGCAGGAATTACTTTAGCTTTTTAAATTAGGAGAAATTAAAATGAAATATATATTAAATATTGCAGCAGCAGCCTTAATCCTGACCTCCCTGTTCATAAGCGGATGCGATATGTTCGATAATTTGCCGATAAATGCACCGTTCAGTGTTCCGGTTATAGTAGACGGAAGCACCAATCCTGTTATAAAAGAACAAGATTTTTGTCTTGATCAGTATGAAAATTATCAGGATATCTCGGACCAGATTAACACATTAACCTATCTGGAAGGGGCTCTGCGAATTGATTCCGTATCCAGTCCTAACCTGATGGGTAATATAACGGTTACGCTCAAAACTCAGGCTGATCAACCTTTATTTTCACTTGTCTTGAATAATGTAAATCCGTCGGATTACAAAACAAATCCCTATGTTTTCCCATTAACTACTGAACAGGTTCAGGCGTTAAACCAATACGTAAGCAACCTGGATAACAAATGTTTTAAGGCATATATCAGAGTTGATGTAACACAGGGTCAGACGCCTTATTATGTGGGTGCATTCATCGACCTGGTGTTTGAAGCAGTATTAGATTAAATCTTATAAAATGGCCTTGCGGTTTTAATTTCCGCAAGGCTTTTTTATTTTTACCTGTCCTTAAATAACCTCTTATCCAGATTATGAGAAACTATATCCTTTTATCAGCTATTCTGTTTTTTTCTTCACCGGTAATGAGTCAGGAAATAGATTGGACCGGATACGGTGCTGCCGGTTACCGGAATATCAACAGGCAGAGGATCAATGAGTATAACCAGGAAATGTATTTTTCAGCAAAGGTTCAGGCTGAAATAAAAATCAACAAGGATATCGAAAGTCAGGTTGATATAAGAGGCAATTCACAGGATCAGCAGATGGAGCTGAGGGAAGTATCGGTCAAGTTCAGGTACATAAAAAGCATGAATATAAAATTCGGCAACCTCAAAAAACCATTTACTGCCGAACAGATTGAAAATTCCGAAAACCTTGCACAGATTGAGCGAAGCAATCTCAGCAATGCACTTGGTCAGGTGGGGTACGGCGGCAGAAGCATTGGACTGATGGCGTATTATAATTCATCAGGTAAAAAAGATGACCTCCCCTATTCATATTACCTGTTTCTTTACAAAAACAATAACCTGCAGCAGGGAGTAAATGCAAGATATCAGCACCACTTCGATGATGATTATTCCACTGCAATCAGCTATTTCATTCTTCATACCGGCGGTGATTACCCGATGATCACCAATGCCGTCTCTCCCGGATTTTATTTGGATAAAAAACATATCAGGGGTGAGCTGGAATTTGTGATTGCACAGAATCCTGTTGAAGGAATCAGACGGAAGGTTATCGGGGAAAACAGCAATGTTATATTCTGGGGTGCCAGAGCCCTTGCTGCAGTAGCTTTCAATACCGATGCGGAAGTAATTAAAAAGATTGAACCCCTATTTATGTTTAGCTACTATCAGCCGGAGTTTAAATATACAAGGGAACATACTTTTCAGTTCCTTGCCGGGGTCAATCTCTATTTTCATAAAGACGTACGAACAAGACTCAATGCTGATTTTATTCTCTCCAGGAACAGATACAATGATAAATACAGTCTGTACGGTTCAACAATTACCTTAGAGCTGCAGGTAAGATACTGATGCGTTTACTGTTTATTGTTCTGCTCAGTTTGTTCCTGAGTTCGTGCGACACCATTACTGACAATAACCCGGTGAACAGTTTGTCCGGGCTTTCAATTATAAATATTATTGCCGGTGAAGAGGATCTTATTAGGTTGTTCAATAACAGATTTACTGATCTTTCAATTCCGGTAAAGGTAAATTTTGAAGGTAAAACTTATTCTGCATTATTAAGAGCATCCGGGGCTGGATCAAGATATTATCCGAAGTTTTCATTCAGGGTAATAATGAAGGATAACACAATAAAAGGGATTAATGATTTTTCACTCAGTGCCCAGCCGTTCGATAAGACTTTTATTAAAACTGCTGTGGCGTCATACCTTTACAGCTCAGCCGGTTTCCCTGTTTTTTATTCTGAACCGGTATTCCTTACACTCAATAACAGAAACTACGGCATTTATAATTTTATTGAAAGGATAAAAACAGAATTTTTCAATAGAAGAAGCCTGCCGCTGGGCGAACTGTATAAAGTTCAGTTCGATGCGCATTTTACATTCAGGGAAGAGGACAGACTGGAAGAGGGCTTCGTAAAGGAATTTCCGGACGATGACAATTATTCCAGCCTGGCTGATCTTATCTCAGCCTCAGATAATACCCCTGCACCCGAAATTCCTGAAGTTTTAGGCAGGTACCTGGATATTGAGCGCTACTTATGGTACCATGTTATTTCCTCCATAAGAAGTGACCCTGATTCTTATACAAATAATTTTTATCTTTACAAAGAAACTTTAGCCGGGCCTTTTAGTCCCTTACCCTGGGACTTTGATAAAACCTTTACAGGAAATATCGGCCTTTACGGATATAATGAACTGGTGGAAAGCCTCTTTAGAAATAAAGATATTCTTTCATCTTATAACACCAAACTAAGTTTTGCTGCTGAACAAATATTT
The DNA here is from genome assembly GCA_002435365.1 of Ignavibacteriales bacterium UBA6490. Classification (GTDB taxonomy): domain Bacteria; phylum Bacteroidota; class Ignavibacteria; order Ignavibacteriales; family Ignavibacteriaceae; genus UBA6490. The sequence continues at coordinate 4,348 of DJMM01000108.1, read as the reverse complement.
ACAGAGAGTAATCTGTATCCGATAATTGATGAGATGTATAACCGGCTTGCGGAATATTATAAGTATGATCCCTACCTTGTTAACATAGATATGGAAAATGAAGTTAAAGGGATTAAGGATTTCATTGCAAAAAGAAGGCAGCAAATAAAAGAGATTATTAATAAATAAGTTTTCATTAACATTTTTAATTTAAGAGCATAGGTGCAAAAGCCCCGTTACATAATTATTCTTCTGAATTTCTGTACCGCATTTATGTTTGCCCAGTCAAATCTCAATGGAACAGTAAATTCATTTGAAAAAGCATTGAGTGAATCTTTCGGCTGGTATGACATCCCTGTAAGCTCAGTTTGGCTTTCATCAAAGGTATTTCAACTGAAACTGCAGCATAAAATCGATGTAGATATTTTCAGCATCGATAATAATATTCATTCAAAAATCTCCACACCGGGATACCAGTCTTTGGGAAGCACCGATCCCAGGAGATATCCGGAAGCTGTGTTTTTAGCAAGAATGGCAATAACTACCGCGGCAGGCCTTCTCTATGGGGCTGATACTTACAATAGTTATAAGCACAATATGGTTTTTATGAAAGCCGTTATATATAATTATGTTATCACTGAATTTATTAAAAATATAACACATAGGGTCCGGCCTGATAATTCGGATGACAGAAGCTTTTTCAGCGGCCATACTTCAACTGCCTTTGTTACTTCCGCCTTCCTTTATCAGGAAACCATTGAATACCTTGACCGGTCAGTCAAAAACAGAACCCTCAATACCTCCCTGCAAGCAACCTCATTCGCCTTGCTTTACGGATGGGCAGGTTATGTCGGATATTCCAGAATCAAGGATAATAAGCATTATTTCTCGGACGTAGTTACCGGAGCTGCAGTGGGTACATTCATCGGTATATTTATGCATAACCTGTATTTCGACAATTCGGATATTACAAATAATTTCAGCCTGGGCATGTATAACAACCAGCCGGCTCTGCATTTCAGGTATAATTTTGATTAATATTGATGAAGGATTCCGCACTATACGTCCACATTCCATTCTGTGATCATAAATGTATTTACTGCGACTTTTATTCAATAATTACATCAGATAACATCAATTCGTTCTTCAGCTCATTAAAAAAAGAGATTGAATTTTATTCCCCCTGTTTCAAAGATAATTATTTCACCTCGTTATTCTTCGGCGGCGGAACTCCTTCGCTTATGCTGCCGGAAAATCTTTTTGAAATAATCGTTCATCTGAAAAAATATTTTAACATTTCCGACCATGCCGAAATAACGCTGGAAACAAATCCAGGCACTGTGAACAAAGATAGGCTCAAATATTTTCTTGACGCCGGAATTAACAGAATCAGCGTGGGGATACAATCTTTTGATGAGTTTGATCTTAAGTTTCTCACCAGGATCCACGACAGGCAGACAGCAATTAATACTGTGGTTGATGCTTCAAATGCAGGATACCGGAATATTAGCCTGGATCTTATTTTCAACCTTCCGGGGCAAACCAGGGAAAAATGGCTGCTCAATCTTTCGGAAGCAGTCAGACTTCCGGTTAACCATATTTCAGCTTACAGCCTTATTCTTGAAAGAGGCACAATTCTCAATAAGCTTGTTCTTGACGGCAAAGTAAAAATGCAGGATGATGATTATGACGCCGATCTGTACGAAACTGCAATCGATTACCTGACATCAAACGGCTTTCACCAGTACGAGGTGTCGAATTTTTCACGGGATGGGTATGAATGCTTACATAACAAGGCTTACTGGGAACATAGGGATTATCTGGGATTAGGTCCTTCTGCACATTCGTTTATGAAGGGAAGAAGATGGTGGAATTATTCAAGTCTTAAAAGATATATCGGCGAAATAAATGCTGAAGGCAATGCCGAGGCAGGATTTGAAATCCCCAGCCCCGGTGAGCTGCTGGAAGAATATATTATGCTTTCTTTGAGAAGTGCCGGATTAAACCTGCAGGAGCTGGAAAAAAGATTCGGAAGCGGCTGGTACAAAGATAACTATACTATTCTCAACGACCTTAAGCAGAGCGGATTTATAAGTGATTCCGGAAACCTTCTTAAATTAACTTCGCGCGGTTATGCCTTGTGCGATGAGATCATCCCAAAGTTTAAATAATTGTTCAAGAAGGAGTAACATACTACTGCAGTACAATCACCTGAAACCAGATTACATCTCGGCAAGTCTTCTCTGAGATTTTGCCTTAGTATATTTATCCCTGAAATTCAGATTTTTCATAGCCAGAACTTTTTGAAGCAATGCCTTTTCTTCCTGATTCCTCTCCATCGCCCGGTATGTTTTTGATAACTGATATACTGCAACAACAACATTCGGATTTATAGAAAGCGCTTTTTTTAACATCTTCTCCGAATCTTCATATGTCCCGTCCGGTATACCCCCGAAAAATGTATTGGCAAACAATCTCTCAATCCAACTCAGTGATGCAAGCTCCCGGTAATATATTCCAAGAATAATATATGGCATAAAATCAGACTGCGAGATGCTAACAGCTTTTTTGGCATTTTCCTCAATTTTTTTTGCATAGGTAACCTTATCCTTTCCACCCTTGAACATCGCAATATTACCATAGGAAAGAGCAAGATAAGTATATACCGAAGCACTGTCAGGAAATTTTTTATGAAAGAGATCGGCAAAACTTAATGCTTTATTTATATATTTTTCCGCCTCTTCCCGGTTTCTTTGTTCCTTGAACTCTTCGCCTGTATCATTATACGTCCTGACCAGCCTGAACAGAACATCATAATTCCCCGGCGCCAGCGAATATGCCTTTTCATACTCCTTTAACGCATTGATATTTTCAAAGTTATTATAATAAGCATCTCCTTCAGCAATGAAATTCCTGTAATCCGAAACTTCACCGGAGAAAAGAGAAACTAATAATATGAGCGCATGAACTATCATAAAATTTCAAAAAAATAAAATATTTTGTAAAGTTATACCTTTTAAATCAGATAATAAATGATAAAATCAATCCGCCTTTTACAAAAGCACATTACAATACTTTTGCAAACAGGATGTCAAATCTAAGCTCTGCTGTGTACTATACTGTAATTCAGAAGTAGAATACGAAAAGGCAATATCCGGATAGCATTATTAGCTCCCGGCATTGAGGGAGTTCACAAACTGTACAGGTTTTAAAGCGGGGAGCTGTTTCTTTTCATAGAGCACGGATTCCAGAAAAAGTCCCGACGGCGGGGCCGTATATTTTGCAGGTTCATCAGACTTCGAGACCAGGAATTTTACAATATCCGCATCTGATAACCTGTCCCTTCCGGTTTCAACAAGTACGCCGGTAATTCTTCTTACCATTTTCCACAGAAAATGTGACCCCACAATTCTGATCAGAATCAGGTCTCCAGCTTCTTTAAGTTCCATCTTTTCGATCTTCACTTTAGTCGATTTATCTTCCTTATCACGGTCGCAAAAGGACTGAAAATTATGCATCCCTTCAAATAACCCGGCCTTCTCCTCCATAGCCTGAAAATTCAGATTATCTTTTATCCACCAGACATAGTTCTTCCCGAATGCCGTTCTCCGTCTGGAAACCTGGTAGATATAACTCCGGATTACTGCGTCGTGACGTGCATGAAAGCGGGGATTTGTTTTCTCGACTTCAAGTATATTTATATCTGGGGGAAGCAGATCATTAAATTTCATTCTGATTATTTCGGGAGCAAGCATTGTGTTTGCATCGAGATGGGCAACCTGGCATATTGCATGAACGCCGCTGTCGGTTCTTCCCGCTCCCTGAATATCTGTTCTCTGCTTTCTGAAAATATCGGCCGCGGCTTTATATAACTGCCCCTGAATTGTACGTGAATTCTGCTGGACCTGCCATCCGCTGTAACGGGTACCGTCATATTCAATAAACATCCTGAACCTTGCCATCAGTGCAGCCTTACTGTTTCTTCTGCATAGTCATCGTGGGTTTCAAAAATACTTACCCGCAGGGTTTTTATATTCTCAGGAAATTCTGCCCCGGCAAGCTGTCCTATTATGTAACTGCAGATATTCTCCACCGTTGAAGGGAAGTTAACAAGCACTTTTTTAGAATTTACCTTTTCAAGGAATTCAATAACAGGAGAGTCGTCGCTGCTTACCATAAATGCATGGTCAAGTTTTTCGATCAAAGGCTTAACTATTAACTTAAGATCATAATAATCCATTACCATTCCGGCAGAATTTATGTCCCCTTCAACTTCAATAAGCATCTTGTATGAATGCCCGTGAATGTTTTTGCAGTTTCCGAAATGCTCCGGAAGCCGGTGTCCCATTTCCCATCTGAATTCTTTTGC
>DJMM01000041.1 GCA_002435365.1 Ignavibacteriales bacterium UBA6490 | reverse complement strand
CCATTATGAACCATTTTAACAAAGTGTCCCGCTCCGTCCTCGCCGACCCAGTCGCAGCAGGGGATTCCATTTTCCACTTTTGCAGCAACAGACTGGAAGATCGGCTTCAGATGTTCCCACGCTTTTGGAGAGCCGCCGGGCATAATTGAGGGTCCCTTAAGCGCTCCTTCTTCTCCGCCTGAGACTCCCGTTCCGATGTAAAGCAATCCTTTGCTTTCCAGGTATTTTGTTCTCCTGGTTGTATCCGGAAAATGTGAGTTTCCGCCATCAATTATTATATCACCTTTTTCCAGGTGGGGTATCAGCAGTTCAATAAAGTCATCCACAGGTTTGCCTGCCTTTACCATCAGCATTATTTTCCTGGGTGACTTTAAACCTGCAATCAGATCTTCAATGGTATGAACGCCGATTATATTTTTTCCTTTCCCCCGTCCGTTTATGAATTCATCTACTTTTTTAACAGTACGGTTATAAACCGCTACTGTAAATCCATGACTCTCCATATTCAGCACGAGGTTTTCACCCATTACTGCTAGTCCGATTAATCCAATATCTGCTTTACTCATTTTTTGTATTCTCCAATTATATTTATTCAGTAAACCGGTCTTTATAAGACCATAATCCTAATCCAGGATTTGAAATAAAATAGATTTCCTCTCCGTCAGGCATTTTATTAAAACCATCTTTCAGTTCGGCGGGATTATATTTGTCTATCATTTTATCCAGGGGAGCAAAACTGAAATTAACTTTTTCAATTTCTTCTTTGGAAATTGAACCTGGGCAATAAGTAATTTTAAATCTGTTTTCTGATGACCCATGAATTAAGTGTGCCGCTGCTGAAAGATTGTTCTTAAGGTCATCGGTTTCGTCAACTAATTTCAAAATTTCGGGAGTTGTAAGGTAACCATATTTTCTTATCAATTCATCAATGGCTTTATCTTCACCAAATTCTCTTAATCCGGGAGCAAGGACCACCAGTTCACCATCATCTGCAATTGCCATCCTGGTTCTGTAGATGCTTTTATTCCCCAGCCAGGTACTTTTGAATTCCCCGGGATCCAGGTATACAACTACTTTTTTCAGGGGCTTATCGAGCAATTCAAAATTTACCTTTAGGGAGAGTTCGGCAGCAAGCCTGAAGCAATCATAATCATCTCCGATAAACAAGCCCTTTATACCGAATACACCACTATTATTCTTACTAACCACGGTGAGTATGTACACAATGGGCAGATGATTTGCGAAATTTTCCGACGCATAATTTAAGACCCTTCTTACAGGAGTATCCGCCCGTCCCATCATTCTTTCCATTCCATAGACTGCGCCAAGGAAATGGCTTTTATTAATTCCTTCAGATCCGCCTGTACCCACAAAAATGTTTTTGTTATAGTTTGCCATGCCTACAACTTCATGCGGAACCACCTGACCGACAGAAAGGATCAGGTCGTGCCCGCCTTCAACCAGCAATTTATTTACCTGTGCCGGCCAGCTGTAATTTACCTTTCCTTCTGAAACTTCTCTTATAAAATCCGCAGGTACCTCGCCCAGTGTTATTAAATCTTTCCTCCAGTTATGCACCCTGAATAAACCGGCAGGAACTCCTTTATACATTTTTGTAATTTCCGACTCTGTCATGGGCGAATGCGTTCCCAGTGCTGGCAGTATATCCTTCAGTGCATCTTTATAATACCGGTATATAATATTAGTCAATATGCCCGCCTGTGAATGATATCTTGTTATATCAGGCGGAATAATGAGTATCTTTTTTTTAACTCCGATTTTTTCAAGGGTTTGAAAGATTGCATCATGCAGCTCGTTTTCAGAAAATGATCCATCGGACTTTTCATTTGCATAATAAATCATAGCATTACCATCAAATTAGTTCTACCTCAATCCTTTTTACCTTTGAATACGGGCAGAACCGCCCTCTGCAAATGCTCTGACTTCCTCGACTGAAGCCATTGTTGTGTCGCCGGGAAATGTGGTTAACAGAGCGCCATGGGCCCAGCCCAGTTTAACAGCATCTTCCGGTTTTTCATTTGTAAGCAGACCGTATATGAATCCGCTGGCAAAACCGTCACCGCCTCCCACACGATCGTATACGTTCAGTTCCGCAGTCGGAGCACTATAGGTTTTTCCATTTATCCAGGCCACTGCACTCCAGTTATGCTGATTTGTAGATTTCACCTCCCTGAGTGTTGTGGCGACAACTTTAACCTGGGGGTGCTTATCTATTACTTTGTCGATCATTGAGAAAAATACACTTGGATCCAGTTTGGATTTAGCCGTAACTTCGGGACCCCGGATACCCAATCCCTTTTGCAGATCCTCCTCATTTCCCACCAGGACATCCACATTTTTCACGATTCTGTTTATAACTTGTGAAGCCTTTTTTTCACCACCCCATATATTCCATAATTTCGCACGGAAATTTAGATCAAAGCTCGTGATCACTCCATATTTCTTGGCTGCCTGCATTGCCTCGATTATCAGTTCACCGGTAGTTTCTGAAAGAGAGGCAAAAATTCCTCCGCTGTGAAACCAGCGTACTCCGGTTGAGAATATTTCATCCCAGTTAAAATCTCCGGGCTTTAATTGTGCTCCGGCCTCATTGCAGCGGTTATAAAATACAACCGGGGCACGCATTCCATACCCGCGGTCGCTGTAAACGGTTGCCATATTGGGTCCATTTACACCATTATGCTTAAATACTTTGTAAAATGGTTTTACTCCCATTGCTTTAACGCGTGTAGAGATTAATTCACCTATGGGATAATCAACCATCGCTGTAATAATTCCTGTTTTCAATCTGAAACAATCGGAAAGATTGGCAGCAACATTGAATTCCCCGCCGCTTACGTGAATTTTGCATTCTGTGGCTTTACGGAAAGGAATAGTTCCCGGATCCAGACGATGAACCAGAGCACCAAGTGAAATTAAATCATATTTTCCCTGCGGGGAGATCTTTAAACCATAATCCATTTTATCTTTCCTTAATTTTTAATTAAACACCAGAATAAGCGCTGAAGCCTCCGTCAACAGGAATTACTACCCCGGTTACAAATTTTGAATCGTCTGAAACCAGGTAGAGCAGTGTTCCTATTAAATCATCCGGCTCTCCGAATCTGTCCATTGGTGTATTGTTTATAATTTTTTTGCCGCGTTCTGTTAATTCCCCTGTTTTTTCATCTGTTAAAAGAAATCTGTTTTGATTTGTCATAAAGAAACCCGGGGCGATCGCATTCACCCGTATATTAACTTTTGCAAAGTGAACAGCCAGCCATTGGGTTAAATTATTAACTGAGGCTTTCGCCGCGGAATATGCCGGGATTTTAGTGAGCGGTCTGAAGGAGTTCATAGAAGAAATGTTAATTATTGAACCTCCTCTTTGCAGCATATCTTCAGCAAATACCATGGTTGGAAGTACCGTTCCTAAAATGTTAAGATCAAATACTTTTCGAAAACCATCAAGCTCCAGTCCAAAAAATGAACCTGACAGATCTTTTAAATTCTTATCATCAATCCATTCATTCCTGGTGGTTGCAGCAGGAGAGTTTCCGCCTGCTACATTTAAAAGAATATCAACTTTTCCAAGCTCGTAATTGATTTTTGCTCTTGCTTCAATCAGACTTTGCTTGTCCAATACATTTGCATTTATGCAAAGTACCGGTGAACCTGATTTTTTTTCTGATTCCAGCGGGCATAATTCACAATTTCCCATTTTAAAATCGAGAATTGCCACTTTGGCATGAGCCTTTACAAGTGATTGTGCGAATGCAACTCCGAAAACCCCGCATCCTCCTGTAATGACACATACTTTATCTTCAATACCTGATTTGATGTTTTCCATATTTATTTCTGACTATTTATTGCGTTTGATATATTTTTCATGATTATAGAGGCATTTTCAGCCAATTTCGAATAGTTTTCTTCCTGAATAGCTTTTTTATCAAGCAGTGCGGTCCCCAATCCGACAGCACATGCACCTGCCTTAATCCACTCACCTGCATTTTCAACCGAAACTCCTCCGGTGGGCATCAATTTCAGATGAGGCATGGGAGCCAGCACAGCTTTGAAGAAATTCATTCCTACAACATCCGCGGGAAAAACCTTTATAATATCTGCTCCCAGCTCATATGCAGTTTGGATTTCTGTCGGACTGAAGCAGCCGGGCAGGGCAGGGACATCCAATTTATGAGCAGTATCGATTATTTCTTTACTGAGGATCGGACTGACCACATATTTTGCTCCAGCCTTGACCGCCTCTTCTGCCTGAACCTTATTTAATACCGAACCCACACCAATAATTATATCGCTGCTTAGCTCTTTGCTCATTTTACTGATCAGCTGGATAGCATTCGGAACTGTAAGTGTAATTTCAGCTACCGATATACCGCCTTCATAAAGTGCTTCTATTACCTTTTTAAGTTTTTCAGGCTGCTGAATTCGTATAACCGCTACAGCCTTTCGTTTCAATAGTTCACCGACGATTTCTTTTCTATTCATAGTGCTTAAACGGATTAAGATGTTTTCTGAAATGTTTAATTATTAAGTCGTAATGGGTTGTCTCGTTTTGTACCAGACATCCGATCAGCCGGTCCTTGAAAATATATTTACCCTTATTATCCTTATCTGTAAGTATACGCCCAAAGGTAACATGAAGCACCTGCCTGACGTCATCATCATTAAAAAGTTCTATCAATTCCTGATCCGAATATTGTTCAGCCAGCTTTAATTTATTAACATCTGCTGAAACATGGTAACTTTTTTTCTCGACGGAGTAAAGATTCCTGCAATAATCGAGAATCTCTCTGAACAGGCCAGGAGATTGAACAGCGGCTACCTTGAGTGCTTCCAGGTAACTTGTTCCGGCTGTTTTGATATGAATAAGTCCATTTCCAAGTTCGGCAATAACTTTATAAACGCTGAACTTATCGCTTCCTGAATGCAGACTCACTTTATAATCGCCAAAATAATTAACAATCTGAAGATGCTTCAAATATTCTTTTCTGAATAAATCCAGATTGCCTTTATAATCAATTCCTTTTTCGAAATCTCCGATAAAACGGGGAGCAAGACTTACAATATCGACACCTAAACGTCTTAATTCTTTGGCAATAAAGAAATGCTCGAATGGCGAGGTGACTGATTCAGTCTCATCAACAGATATTTCAACCTCAGATTCGTAAGCCGGGTACTGTGTCTTTAAATGATCATACATTTTTTTCAGGTGTGCAAGTGCGTCTCCGTACTTCAAAACAGCTCTTTTAAAATTATCCTCACTTACAGAAATTTGCAGATTCGCCGAAACACTGAACATTTTATTACAATATTCCTTACTGAGATTTTCAAAATCAGAGAACAATCCCTTCCAGTTTATTTTTTTAGTAGCTTCATCAAGCTCCTTGGCAGTGAGTGTGTCTGCCTCGTTATGAACATATTCACCAGGATCAAAAGTGAACATTTTAAATCCGTTGTCTACAAGCAGATCGATATCGGCAGTGGTCTTTAGATGATCGGCATCTGCACCAAATCCATTGAGGTAACCTTCCTGGAATACAGCCCATACTGCTGCATCAATTACTTCCGCAGGGGATCTGTTTGTGCGGGTTAATTCCCGGACCGACTGCTGCGCCAGAACCGGTTTGAACCGGCTTTTACCTAAGGCGCGTAAATGGGCCGGGTTTGCTAGCCCGATTCTGTCACCGAATCCAAATGAATTATTAAGACCGATCAGTTGCGGATTAGTAAATTCGAAATTTACCTGTAACTCCTTCCGGTTATGTGTGGTTAAATTACATCTCTTCAAAATCAGAGAATCTTTTTCCGCCAGCTCTATATTAGTGCCTTCGAATCGGGATGCATTTGATTCATGCTTCTTTTCGAACAACAGATAGAGATTTTTTTCCGATGCTTCTTTTGCTATAAAGAAAATTAAATTATTCTTGTCAAAAACTGAGTTTGGATAAATTTCTAATTCCAACTGACCCACAAGTCTTTTATATAACTCATTGTCTTCGTTTTTTTTGTCTAATAATTCCTCCTTCAGAATTTTCATTTCCATTTTACAGTTTCTCTATTAAAGTTTATATGTCTTTCTGACTAAATTATAAGTAAGATCGACAGCTAATTCCATTGCTTCATCCAGACTGAGGATGTGTTTGCAAACCAGTTCGGCCAGATAATTCGAGTCGATTCTTCTTGCCAGGTCGTGTCGTGCCGGAATAGAAACAAAGGCTCTTGTATCATCATTAAATCCTACAGTATTATAAAAGCCTGCTGTTTCTGTGGCCATTCTTCTGAACCTGATCATACCTTCAATGCTGTCATGAAACCACCATGCAGGTCCCAATTTCATAGCCGGATAGTGTCCTGCCAGCGGGGCAAGCTCTCTTGAATAGGTTGTTTCATCGAGCGTAAAAACAATAATGGTAAGAGCAGGGTTATTGCCATATTTGTTTAGAAGCTCTTTAAGATTAAGAGTATATTCTGTTTGCAGCGGTATATCGCATCCTTTATCAGGACCGAATCTTTCGTAGATAACCGGATTGTGGTTTCTGAAAGAACCCGGGTGTATCTGCATTACTAATCCATCGTCGATACTCATTTCCGCCATTTTCATCAGCATGTGTGCATCAAACAAACGGGCATCTTTTAACTCAGCTTTCCCATTTAAAGCCTTCTGAAATATTGTTTCAGCTTCATTAACGGACAGTTCGTGGGTATAAGGTGAAAACACTCCATGATCGGTGGAAGTTGCTCCCATCTCTTTAAAGAATGCTCTTCTCTCCGCCAGAGCCTGAAGAAATTTCAAGTATGAATCAATTTCATATCCGACAACCTTCTCAAGAGCGTTTATATTTGACTTCCATCGGCTGTTTGATAAATCCGTTACACCATCAGGCCTGAAACAGGGGATTACTTTTTTTCCCCATACGGATTCCCGGATTTTCTTATGATGCTCAAGTGAATCAGCAGGAGAGTCTGTTGTAGAAAGCACTTCAATGTTGAAACGATCAAAAAGAGCCCGGGGCAGGAATTCGGGAGAATTTATTTTCTCCTGAATCTGATCATAAATCTTTTGTGCATTATTTCCGGTTAGCTTTTCTTTTATTCCAAAAACAACGCCAAACTCGTATGCCAGCCATATACTGGAAGGAGTACCGCGGAACAAAAAAAAGTTTTCTGCAAATAACTGCCAGATTTTTCGGGGATCTGATTCCACTACCGATCCGTCTGTTACTGGGATACCGAGAGATTCCAGTTTAATTCCCTGGGAATATAACATCCGGAATAAGTAGTGATCCAAGACTATAAAAAGCCTGGCAGGATCGGGAAAATTTTTATTATCCGATAGAAGTGCCGGATCAACATGGCCATGCGGACTGATTATCGGCAAATCTTTAATGCTTTGATATATCCTGCGTGCAATGTCTCTTACCGCAGGATCGGGACTGAATAACCTGTCCAGATTTAATTCGGTTTCCATAAAATCTCTTTTAATTGCGCACTACTATAAGCGGATTGTTCAGCAGCGACTGGGTTTCGTTTAAATAATTTTTAAATTCATCAAGATTTTTAATCCCATTCTGTTCCTGCTCCCACGCTGCACAGAAATAATAATCGATTTTGCCTTTTTCAGGCTTGAGCTTTACAATATAACTTAAGCTGTCTTCAGCAAATTCAATCAGTTTACTTTTCCTGAAAAATACGGCAATTCCGAGTTTATCATTCTCAGAGACAAGGGTTTGATTACCATATAATGCAATATACGACCATTCTTCTTTTCCATCACCTTTAAAAAAATAAGTCCCTGGAAATTTTGCAAGTCCGGTGACAATATTTTGCGGATCTCCGGAAATATTTATTTCATTCTTTGTCATACGGCTGCCGGCGGTTATAGATAGTCTGGATTCGAGATTGAAATTTTGTTTACCAGTATTCCACTCAAAATATGTCGTTTTGATTTCTGATTTTAGGGGTCCGTTTTCTTTAATTTCGAAATAGATACTTTCGGTTTTTGAAACCATGACAACTTTCCCATCTACCATCATGCCAAATGAACCGATCCCCAGCGAGTTGCCAACCTTAAAAATATCCATTCCCCATTCCTGCATAGAATGATAGGAATCATCCTGGGCAACGGTATCGTGAACACCCACACCCGCAAGAATCAGCTGGTCTTTCTTTTTACCAAAAATATCTATAGCATTACGCCAGTCTAAATAAAATCTGTAACCCACCTTTTCAGATTCCCATCCGGGCCCTTCATATTTAAATAAAGCGTCATGGTCAGTATGTACAGCGGGTACTTTTATATCAGTAACATTAAAAAAAGTATTACCCCGGAACTTCCCTTCATAGTAACTGTCAACAGGTTTCATGGCAAGCTCAGCATAAGTCCTGCTTTTAAACTTCGCTTTTCTTAACCCGGAATCATAAGTTATCACAAGAGTTTTTTCTTCGTTAGGTTTAAAATCTGCCGTCACTCCGACACATATTCCGCCGGATTCTGCAGAAGTTATCTGATAAGGTAAATAATTATCTCCCTCTGCAATGATAAAGTTATCCTGCACGCTTTCAAGCCTAAGAGTGAAATATCCATCCTTTACTGCAAATTCATTAGGATTTTTCACCCTAACAGTAAAGGATTTATGCTGGGCATATCCGGAAACAAGGAAAACGACGAGGAGAATGATGATTTTGGCTGTTATGGTTTTCATAAATCTCTTTATTTTGTTTACAATTTAAATCCCTGGTAGTATTCAGTCCTTAAGCCAGGCTGCAAGTTCAGGAACTGCTTCCCTTATTTCTTCAACGGCAAGATCGCAAACCTTGAATGCACCATTGGCTGATAAATGGGTGTTATCGTCTTTTCCTTCCGGAAGAGACTTATATTCCCCCGGCTTAATGATGAGGAATAATTGTTCCGATCTTTTTTCTCCATACTGAATGAGCAGTTCAGTGGTTTTTTTATGCAGATCCAGAAGGGGGACCTTATATTCTGCAGCAAGCTCCCTTACCACTTTTGGATAATCCCCATGAGTATCATAAAATATTCCGTTTTTATCAAATCTTCTTCTTACAATAGGAGTTGCCAGAACAGGAATTCCACCTTTGGATCGGGCTTCTTCTATCATCTTTATAAGATTTAATCGGTAATCAGTATTGGCCTCGGCATATCTTTCAGGATTGTCTTTCCTGGAATCATTATGTCCGAATTCTATTATGACATAATCACCGGTCCTCATTTTATAAAGAACTGCGGCCCATCTTCCTTCAGTCAAGAAACTTTTTGTGCTCCTGCCGTTTTTTGCATGATTTTCTATTTTAATACCTTCCTTGAAATATAATGGGAATACCTGTGCCCATCCTTTTTCAGGGTTTCCGTTTTTGTATGGTTTATCTGCCATTGTTGAATTTCCGACCATAAAGATCGTCTGGCTCTCATCCTTTTGAGGGAAAATAACCGCGGCAAATACCAGCAGCAGGATCAAGATATTTATAGCTCTCATAATAATAAATATAAATTTGAAGGATTTAAATAAGGATGATTTCTTTATTCCGGATCAATCAACTTATTTTTTATCTTGTTCGCTACGGATTCCGGATCCCATTCATAATTGAAAGTCCGGAGTGCGTTCATTTCATCCGGAATGATCTGATCACCTGTAGTTGGCAGATTGTCCTTGTACCATGAAAAATCTGAATTTTGCCGGTGACAATTATAAAAATAAATTCTGTCTTCTCCCCATGATAAAATCCTTGGCGGGTCCGAAGGTGCGAAAAATATTTTTTTATCAGCCATATTTTCCGAGAAACGGCAGTTTATCAGGAAGAACTGTGCATCGCGGTGGAATCTCCCGAGCGGGAAACCGGCCACTCCGTCAAAATATGAATTCCGAATCACCAGTTTTTGATCTTTATTATTACTTCCATCGTGCCAGATCGATGCAGTTAAATTATGACCGAAAAAGCTGCTGTTCTCTATAAAACAGAATCCGCGGGGACATACATAATCCACATATCCTTCGAAATAGCAATTGTTGTGATAATACATTCCGTCGTCAGTATTCCAGAGCGCTAAAGTGTCGCCCCCATCAGCTATGATTCTGCAGTCCTCGATTATTATTCTTGTAACACCTCCGCCCCCTCTGATGGCAAACTGATGATCATGATCACCGTGGAGAGATCCGAAGTTGTTATAAACCGTGAGCGAGTAAAAAGCTATATCGGACACATTATTTCTGATATTTATTACACCTGCGCCATAATCATCAGGATGGTCTGCTCTCCAGTTTTTTCTTAATTCGGCAAAAATTATTATTGTACTGTCCCTGTTCTCACCTGCAAGAACAATATTGCTTTTGCTGATGAAAATCTTCTCGTTATATACCCCGTTCTTAATATAAATTACAAATGGCCTGGAATTAAAATCTGGTGCAGAGTCCAATGCTTCCTGTATCCGGGTAAAATCACCGCTTCCATCAGCAGCTACTACCAGGTCAGGTTTTGCAGAAATCGAACCGGCAAAAAAGAGACAAAGAAGTGCGGTTGATATTAATCTGATCAATATCTTATCCGGAAATTATGCAACAAGTCCGCTGAGTACTTCCTTTCCCTTGATCAGCAGCCTTGTCTTTAATTCAATGTTATGAGGACCGGTCTGAGACGGATTTTTTATAAGATCCAGCAGAAGTTTTACAGCATTGCTGCCAAGCTGTTCTGTTGGCTGATCAACAAAATTAAAAACCGAAGGGACGGTATGTTTGAAAGTATTGTTGCCGAAACAGGTGATCTGGATATCTTTTGGTATTTTGATGCCAATCTCCGTTGCAGCTTCGTAAATGCCGATAGCAACAGGGTATGTAACAGCAAATATTGCCTGTGGCAGTCTACCTTTAGCAGCCATTTTTTTAAATCCGTTATATCCATCTTCTTCACCAAAACCGCCTTCAACAACCCAGTTATAGTTTATCGGTACATTATTATTATTCATTGCTTCGATAAAACCATTCAGGCGCGCCCTGCCGATATTTATATACTTATAACCACCGACGTGACCGATTTTTGTAATCCCATGTTTAATGAAATAATCGACGGCTGAATATGCCCCGCCTTTATCATCCACTGTTACACTGTAAACCTTTTTATTAGCAGGCACTCTGTCAATAAAAACCAAAGGAATATTCATCTGGATGACTCTTTCAAATATCGAATAGTCTTTTGTTTCTTCGGTAATTGATACTATTAACCCATCTACTTTCATGGACAGCAGTGATTGAATATGGTTTTTCTCTCTCACTGCTGATTCCTGTGAAACAGTTATGACAGTTTCATAATTATTCTCAAATGCCTTATTGTAAATTGACTCTATTACGGAGCCGAAAAAGAAATGAGCTATTTTGGGAATTACAAGTCCGATAATATTCGACTTTTTTGCAGAAAGATTTTTGGCCATAAAATTTGGAATATATCCCATCCGGTTTGCCAGTTCTCTCACTTTAATTTTC
>DJMM01000037.1 GCA_002435365.1 Ignavibacteriales bacterium UBA6490 | reverse complement strand
TCTGATCTCATTCTAACCCGGGTCTAACCTGATTCTGTTCCCATTTTTTTGGGATTAGGCCGGGGTGTAATTCAGCTCAGGCCAGCTTCAAAATAAAAGCATCACCTCAACCGGTTACCCGGGCATAGTTTTGAGAAATAGAACATATTTTAAGCTTATTTTTTTGCTTTACAGGCAGCCAACCCGGTTTGTGAAGATGTGTTCTGCTGCCTGCAAATAACCCTTAATTTTTATAAATTTTTGTATATAGTACTACGAAATACTATTTTTATTGAAGAAATTAAATAAATATCAATGCAAACACCCCTGATGGCGCAGTACGCCAAAATTAAAAAGGCTCATCCGGATTCAATTCTGTTGTTCAGGATGGGTGATTTTTTTGAAACTTTTGAAGAAGATGCGAAAATCGCCTCAAAAGTTTTGGGTATTACTCTTACAAAAAGGGCAAACGGTGCTGCTGAGGATGTTCCGCTGGCGGGTTTTCCGCACCATGCAATTGATTCGTATCTTCCAAAGCTTGTGCGTGCAGGGTACCGGGTGGCAATATGCGAACAGCTTGAAAATCCAAAGTTTGCAAAAGGTATTGTAAAGAGAGATGTTATCGAGGTTGTTACACCGGGAGTGGCATTTTCCGACCGTCTGCTTGACCATAAAAAGAATAATTATCTTATGGCGGTTTTCACAAAGGAAAATATAACCGGGGTATCCTTCTGCGACATTTCCACCGGAGAATATTTTGCTTACGAGATTCCGGCATCGCAGCTTCAGCAGCAGATAGAGTCGGTTTCCCCGGCAGAAATTCTTGTTCCGAAAAAAGATAAAGAATTTTTTGGCGCCCTCATCAGTAAGATAAATCCGTCGATAAGGATAACAAAAATTGATGACTGGATTTTCAATTTTGACTATGCGCGCGAACTTCTGATTATGCAGCTCAAAACGGTTAACCTGAAAGGATTCGGCATCGAATCCCTTACAGCCGGCATCATAACAGCCGGTGCAGTACTGAATTACCTGCAGGAAACACAGAAAGCGAATCTTTCCCATCTGAATAAAATTGCGCTTTATAATCCTTCTGATTATATGATACTTGATTATTCCACTAAAAGAAATCTGGAAATAATATATTCGATGCAGGAAGGAACCCGCGAAGGGTCACTCATTTCTATTCTCGATAAAACAGTTACGCCGATGGGCGGCCGCATGCTCAAAAAATGGATTTCTGCACCGCTGATAAAAACCGAACCTATAAAAAAGAGGCTGAGCTGCGTTGAAGCTTTCACAATCGACAAGCAGCTGCGGAAAAATGTTCTAAATGAGATTTCTGAGATAGGTGATCTGGAAAGAATTGTAAGCAAAGTTTGCACGGGAAGGGCAAACCCTAGGGATCTTATTCATCTGAAAACTTCCCTTACAAAAATTCCCGCATTGAAAAAATATCTTGAAGAAGCGGCAGTGCCAGCCCTGCAGAAAATCCAGAGGGAACTTCTTCCGCTGGAAAAGGTTGTCGAAAAAATAAAGGATGCAGTTGTCGACAGTCCCCCTGCAACTATTGCAGACGGCGGCGTTATAAAGCAGAATTATTGTATCGAGCTTGATGAGCTGCGAGATGTTGCAATCAATAGTAAGGACTGGATTGCAAATCTCCAGAAAACGGAAAGAGAAAGAACAAGCATCCCTTCACTTAAGGTAAACTTCAACAAAGTATTCGGATATTATATAGAAATCAGCAATGCGCATAAGGAAAAAGTTCCATCGGATTATGTAAGAAAACAAACACTTGTTAATTCGGAAAGGTATATTACTCCCGAGCTTAAAACTTACGAAGATAAAATTCTGCATGCCGAAGAGAAAATTTATGAACTGGAGAGCCAGCTGTTCAACGATCTCAGGTACTTCATATCTGAGGAAGCAGAAAATATACAGCTTGATGCAAGGCTGATCGGAATGCTTGATTGTTATGTATCCCTTGCCGAATGCGCACAGCAGTATAATTATGTAAAGCCGGTAATTACTGAAGATTACAAAACTGAAATTAAAAACGGCAGGCACCCGGTAGTGGAAAGAATTCTTCCTCCCGGAGAAAAATTTACCCCCAATAATTGCCATCTCGGCGATAATGATCAGATCATAATATTAACAGGGCCTAATATGGCCGGGAAATCTGTATATCTCCGGCAGGTGGGATTAATTATCCTGCTGGCGCAGATCGGTTCTTATGTGCCTGCTGAAAAAGCTGAAATAGGAATTGTCGACAGAATATTCACAAGAGTAGGTGCCAGTGATAATATAACCTCCGGTGAAAGCACCTTCCTTGTGGAAATGCAGGAAGCTGCGAATATACTAAATAATGCAACCGGTAAAAGCCTGATATTGCTCGATGAAATCGGCCGGGGCACCAGTACATTCGACGGAATTTCGATCGCATGGGCGCTTACAGAATATCTTCATGAAAATCCTGACCTCAGAGCCAAAACGCTTTTTGCGACGCACTACCATGAGCTTAATGAAATGTCTGAAATTTTTCCGAGGATCAAAAATTATAAAGTTGAAGTAAGGGAATATGAAGATAAAGTTATATTTTTGCATAAAGTAAGTCCCGGACAGGCCGACCACAGTTATGGCATCCAGGTGGCACAAATGACAGGATTGCCGAGATTCGTTACGAACCGTGCCAAGGAAATTTTACAGAATTTAGAGAGTAAGGAACTTACTCCGTACGAGATCAGGAAGGAAAAATTAAAAAAGTTTAAGCCTGAAGCCGAAAATCAGATTGGTCTGTTTGAGATCAAGGATGATAAAATTCGCGGGGAAATAAATGAACTTGAGATAGACAAGCTTACTCCCCTTGAAGCTCTTAATAAACTAAGTGAACTTAAGAAAAAGGTTACTGATGCAGATTAAATATTTTGCACCGGCATTGATTTTATTACTTATTTCCGGCTGCGGAAAAGCATTGACTCCGGAACAGCAGAAGTATATTAATTCTGTGGAAGAGTTCAGGCAGGAAAAAAACAACTACATGAAAAATGACCCGTCATCACCCTTCAACCAGGACTCCA
Source organism: Ignavibacteriales bacterium UBA6490 (assembly GCA_002435365.1). Taxonomy (GTDB): domain Bacteria; phylum Bacteroidota; class Ignavibacteria; order Ignavibacteriales; family Ignavibacteriaceae; genus UBA6490. Next base: position 9,070 of record DJMM01000037.1, on the reverse strand, counting down.
ATGCTGTTTTCAGTGAGCTTAAATATTTCGACATTGATACGAACTTCGTGTTCAAGAGTCCGCTTAATGTTTATGAACCACAGGACACTGTAATCGTNNTATAAGGGAACTTCCCGCCGCGGCCAGGAATATTACAGTATCTGGTTTACTGATAAAACAACCGGTGAGGAAACATACGGAGTGGGAAGATATATTGATTTTGATTTGGACAGCGATTCAGGCCATATTTATACGATTGATTTTAATCTTGCATATAACCCGTACTGTGCATACAGTTCGAGGTATTCCTGTGCGATACCTACAAAGGAAGATTACCTGGATATAGCAGTAGAAGCCGGAGAAAAAAGTTTTCATTGAGAGAAGAATAAAATGGTAATAGTTCTTGAAAAAGGAATTGCAGAAGAAAATCTGCAGAATGTAATTGATCATCTGGAAAAATTCGGATTTGCAGTACATAAATCTGTAGGTGCCGAACATACTGTATTAGGTGCAATCGGCGTAAAACCCGGTTTTGATATAAGGCAGCTTAAGATTTTAAAGGGAGTACGCGAGGTATATCGTATAACTGAACCATTTAAGCTTGCCAGCCGCACTTTCAAAAGTCAGAATACTGAGATAAAGATTAATGATATTGTAATCGGCGGTACCGAAGTAGTGGTAATGGCAGGTCCATGTTCGGTTGAAAGTGAGGACCAGGTTTTTCGTATTGCAAAAACCGTATCCGAATCAGGTGCCAGGATTTTACGGGGCGGGGCATTTAAACCTCGTACCTCACCTTATGCGTTCCAGGGCCTGGGAGAAAAAGGATTGGAGATCCTGCGCAAGGCAGGGGATAAATTCAATCTCCTTGTAATTACTGAAGTTATGGAAACTTCCCAGATACAAATGGTTGCTGAGTATGCAGATATTCTGCAGGTAGGCGCGCGCAACATGCAGAATTATTACCTTCTAAAAGAGCTCGGAAAAATTGACAAACCAGTAATGATTAAAAGGGGAATGGCAGCTTCAATTGAAGAATGGCTGATGTCTGCAGAATATATCCTTTCCGGGGGTAAAAGTAATGTGATGCTGTGTGAAAGGGGTATCAGGACCTTTGAGACCTATACGCGAAACACATTTGATCTTTCCGCCATCCCTGTGGTTCACCAGATAAGCCACCTGCCGGTAATTGCAGATCCGTCACATGCTACCGGTCTGAGGGATAAAGTGATTCCAATGGCAAGAGCAGCTGTAGCTGCCGGCGCTGACGGCCTGATGATTGAGGTACACGATGATCCGGATAATGCATTATCCGACGGACCTCAGGCCCTGCTTCCGGATCAGTTTAATGACCTTATGAATCAGATTAAAAATATTGCACAGGTGATCGGAAGAAAAATATAAACTAATAATATTCCGTATATTGTAAAATCTTATAATTAGAGCGGGAATTTAATATGCTGAAAGAAATTTCTATTATTGGTTTAGGATTAATTGGCGGATCCATCGCCAAAGGGATTAGAAAAGTAAGACCGGATATCAGGATAAAAGCCTTCGACAAAAAGGAAGTATTAGATGCCGCCGCCGATGGAAATTTTTTCGATGAGAAGCTTGGCTCCCTCGAGGAATCTGCAGATTCCGATATAATTTTTCTATGTCTCCCCGCACTCAATTCTGTCGGAGCTCTTGAAACGCTTGCCCCTATTGTTAAGAAAGACTGCATAATTACAGATGTCTGCGGCGTAAAAGGGATGTTCGAGGATAAATGGAAAAATCTTGAAAGCAAAGGCATATATGTGGGCGGACATCCTATGGCCGGAAAGGAAAAGTCAGGCTTCGCTAATTCAGATGCACTGTTATTTGAAAACTGCGTGTATATTATTTCCACTTCTGTAAAGGATTCTGAAAAGGTTATTTCCCTGATCGAGCTTATAGAAAGTCTGGGTGGCAGGATACGCCTGTTGAATCCTTTTCTGCACGACAAAATCGTAGCAGATGTAAGCCACATTCCCCAGCTTCTTGCAGTTGCACTTGTAAACGCAGCGGCAACTGAAGCGAACGGAATAAATTATCTCGATTTTGCAGCCGGCGGTTTCAGGGATATGACAAGAATAGCCTCTGCCGATTTTCAGAAATGGGAGCAGATTGTAAAGGCTAACAAGAAGGAGATTCTTCCATCGCTGGATAAGATTCAAAAAACAATCAACCTTATTAAACATTCCATCCATAACAAAAGATACGATGAGCTTGAGCAATACTTTGAGAATGCCAAAAGACTTCGGGATACCATCCCCAGAAATGTAAAGGGTTTTTTGAATCCGCTGTACGATATTTATGTTTTTGTCAGTGATGAAATAGGAGTGCTGAATAAGATTACATCGATAATACTGGAGAAAAATCTAAGTCTGAGGGATATAGAGCTTCTGAAAATCAGAGAAGGCACCGGCGGAAGTTTCAGAATTTCCTTCAGAACGGAATCCGAAGCGGAGGAAGCTAAAACCGCACTGCGGGATGAAGGCTTTGAAGTTAACTAGCCTGCCGGCACATGGGGCTTTCCTGCAATTTTACTTTACTGAATCAGGACTATGTTTCATGGATCCATTGGATTAAAATTAATTATGCATCCATAAATCAATTTCGGATGTATGAAAATAATGATAACTTTGAAAAGATTTTATTTAATATTGAGATAAGATGATCAGGTTTTTTTTATTATTTGCTTTGATTATTGTAAATGCATTCCCGGCAATTGGGCAGGATTCTACAAGTCAAACTAAAAAGACATACTTTCCAAACGGTAATATTAAAACAGAGGGAGAGTACCGGAGCGACCTTCTGCATGGAATATATAAAGAATATTATCCTGACGGCAGGCTCTGGAAGGAGTGGAAATTTGTAAACGGAAGGGAGGACGGTCCATCCAACTGGTATTTTCAGGATGGCAAGCTTAGCATACAGTGGAATTATGAATTTGGCGTCAGGCAGGGAATATCAAAGTGGTATTATGAAAGCGGTGAACTATGGGCTGAACAGTATTATGTTGACGGAAGGCTGGACGGCATTACCCGTACTTATTACAAAACCGGTGAGCTGCAGGGGGAGTGGAACTATATCAATGGAACCCTGGAAGGCATTTCAAGAACCTATTATAAAACAGGAAAACTGGAGGTGGAACGGACTTTCAGGAACGGATCACTTAACGGACAAACGCGCGTATTCCATGAGAACGAGGCGGTAGCGCTTACTGCTCCCTATATAAATGATAAGATTGAGGGAATGGTTAAGCTTTATGATATGGGAGGTATACTTCGTGTACTTGATAAATATAAAAATGATGAGCTTGTAAACAGGGTGCGTTTTGATTTTCAGGGGAAAAAGGAAGTCGAGGAAGAAACTATCAAGGAGTTCTATCCAAACGGATCTGTTAAGAGTGAAATATTTGTCAGGAACGGGAAAAAGGAAAATACCTCCAGGTTTTATTATGAAAGCGGTTACCTTAAGGAGGAATGGAAATATGAAAACGATACTCTGAACGGCAGATCTCTGATGTTTTATGAAAGGGGTGTTCTCCAGTCATCCATAGATTATATTAAAGGTGTACGGCGGGGTACTACCCGGAATTATTACGATACAGGCGAATTACAGTCTGAATATATGTATTCGCATAACCAGCGGAATGGTATTGCTATTGTATATGCTAAAGACGGGGGGATGGAATCGGTTATGTATTATGAAAATGGAATTAAGGAAGGGCCATTCAAATTATATTATGATAACGGACTGGTGAAGACCCAGGGCAATTATACAAATGATTTAATTTCCGGAGATGTAAAACATTATTTCAAGAACGGCGGACTGATGAAACAGGAAACTTATAAAAATGGACTGGCAGAAGGATGGTCAAAAACTTTTTATAATAATGGTAAAATTCGTAAGGAAGAATTATTTTCGGGGGGGATACTCCAGAGAAGCAAGGAGTATGATACTAATGGAGTTATTTTAACAACAACCGGATATAAATAATGTACAAGCTGCTGTTAATTTACCTGCTTACCCTTTTTCTTTCCCAGAACCTTTATGGCCAGGAAAGCATCAGAAAATCTTTTTATACGGACGGCAAACTTAAAAATGTCGAAGCATATAAGGACGGATTTCTTGACGGAGTTTGTAAATATTATTATCCGACAGGTGTAATTAAAGAAGTCCTTAATTACAGCAAAGGAAAGAAATCAGGTAAATGTTATTTTTATAGTGATGAGGGAATAATCAAGGATATAATAACCTTCAGCAATGATAAATATAATGGTGAGTTTATCAGTTATTATCCCGAAGGATTAGTCAGGGAGAAAGGTTCCTATACCAACGGTGTTATTGAAGGGCAGATAAAAAGCTTTTATGAATCGGGTGAATTAAAGTCCACGTATAATCTGGAGAACGGGAATAAACTGGGGATGCAGAAGGAATTTTATCCCGACGGATCTAAAAGAGCTGAGATCGAATATAAATATGATGTTCCGGACGGATTATCAATCTGGTATTATGAGAACGGCAATGTAAAGGGCCGGTATAATTACAAGCAGGGTCAGCTGGAAGGACTAACAAAAGAATATTCTGCGAAAGGAGACCTGCTCGAAGAAAAAAATTACAAAGGCGGAAGACTTGAAGGAGTTTACAGATCCTACTATGAGAACAAACAAATTAAGGCGGAAATAAACTATAGTTATGGTTTTAAGGAAGGAATTGCCCGTTCTTATTATGAAAATGGTACATTGTGGACAATTCAGAATTTTCAGAAGGATAAACCGGCGGGAGAGTCAAAAATTTACAGGAAAAATGGTACCTTATGGTATTCTGAGTTTTATGAAAACGGTGATCTTGTTAAAACCGATGAATTCTCGGAAGATGGCAAAATAATTTCTTCATCTAATTACAATAAGAAATAAATGGAACAATCAGTTAAGTTTACTGCCGGTCTCATTCAATTAAAAATTGAGAATGATCCGCACCATAACCTTGAAAAAGCTGCTGAGTGGGTAATTAAAGCTGCTGATTCCGGGGCCGAGGTGATTTGCCTGCCTGAGCTTTTCCGCTCAAGATATTTTTGTCAGAAAGAGGATATAGATTTATTTAATCTTGCTGAAAAGATTCCCGGTCCTTCAACGGAACGTCTTTGCAGAATTGCTAAAGATAAAAACATTATTATTATCGCGTCTCTCTTTGAAAAACGTGCTGCAGGAATTTATCACAACACCGCTGCTGTAATTGATAACAAAGGACAGCTTGCCGGTATATACCGGAAAATGCATATCCCGGATGACCCGGCATACTATGAAAAATTTTATTTTACTCCGGGAGACCTGGGCTACAAAAATTTTAATACTGATTTTGGCAATATCGGTACTCTTATCTGCTGGGATCAATGGTACCCGGAAGGTGCACGGCTTACAGCACTTAAAGGAGCATCGGTTATTTTTTATCCCACTGCAATAGGATGGCACCCCTATGAAAAAAAGGAGCACGGTAAACCGCAGTTTGAGTCATGGCAGACAGTTCAGCGGGGACATGCTATTGCCAACGGAGTGTATGTCGCAGCGGTTAACCGTGTGGGTCTTGAAAAAATGGATGAAAGTTCTGCAGGCATCGAGTTCTGGGGCTCTTCATTTGTTGCGGATCCGCAGGGTGTTATAATTGCCCAGGCTTCAGCAGATAAAGAAGAAATACTTCTCGCAGAAATTGATACTTCACGTATTGAATATATAAGGCGCAACTGGCCCTTCCTGAGGGACAGACGCGTCGATTCCTACTCTGATATCGATAAAAGATTCCTTGATGAGTAATGAATAATCACACCGCAGATACTCCTAATAATTTCCTGCTGCCATCAGAATGGAGCAAACATAATGCTACCTGGCTCGGCTGGCCTCATAACCGAACTGACTGGCCGGGTAAATTTGCACCTATCCCATGGGTGTATGCGGAAATGATCAGGAAAATATCTTCAGGTGAAGATGTAAAAATTATAATTCAGTCGGAAGCCCTGATTAAAAATGCTGTACAGGTGCTTACTTCCGTTGGTGCAGATCTTTCAAGGATTACATTTTATGTCAAAGAAACGAACAGGGGATGGCTAAGGGACTCCGGACCATTCTTTGTTAAAAGCAAAGAGGGGATATCTCTCATCGATTTCAGGTTCAATGCCTGGGCAAAGTATAAAAATTATAAAAAAGATAACGACACTCCTNNGATCGTCATGTTGTTCTTGAAGGAGGAGCAATCGACAGCAATGGCAAAGGAACACTTATTACTACTGAAGAGTGTCTGCTGGATAATAATAAACAGGTAAGGAACCCGGGATTTACAAAAGCAGATTATGAAACAGTATTTAAAAAATATCTGGGGATCTCAAATGTAATCTGGCTTGGAAAAGGAATTGAAGGGGATGATACTCATGGCCATGTCGATGATCTGTGCAGGTTTGTCAACAGCAATACTCTTCTTGTGGTCACCACGGATAACCCGCGGCAGCCAAGGTATAATGAACTGAATGAAAATTGTGAACGGCTCCAGGAGGCCAGGCTTGAAGATGGATCAAAACCTGAGGTTGTAAAACTGCCGATGCCGGAACCTCTTATATTTGAAGGACAAATTCTACCTGCAAGCTATGCAAATTTTTATATATCCAATTCTAATGTGCTGGTACCCGTCTTCAATGATCCGAAGGACAGGATTGCCCTGAATATGATTGCGGATTTTTTCCCGGACAGAAAAACAACAGGGATAAATGCAGTTGACCTGGTGTGGGGATTAGGAACCATCCACTGCCTTACACACGAAGAACCGGCATTCTGATTAAAGCTGTCTAAGAAAAATTATTTATACATATTCTCTATAAGAATACTGTACTTTTCCTCGATTTTTTTCCTCTTAAGCTTCATACTTGGTGTTACTTCACCTGATTCAAGTGTAAACTGGTGGTCCAGCAGAGTGAATTTCCGGATCTTCTCATAATTTGCCAGACTTTTCTGGAGGCTGCCGATATCCTGCTCAACAATTTTGATGATCTCGCTTTTAGAAGTAAGTTCTGCAATATCCTTGTACGGAATCTTGTTTGAGTCCGCATATTCTTTGATTGCTTCAAAATCAGGAACTATCAGGGCACTAAGGAACATCCGTCTGTCGCCGATCAGAACAAACTGATCAATGAATTTGCTTGAAAGAAATATATTTTCAATGGGAGTAGGTGCAATATATTTGCCGGTGCTGGTTTTGAAAAGATGCTTTTTCCGGTCGGTGATTACAAGGAATCCGTCCGAATCAAACATTCCGATGTCACCGGTATGAAACCATCCATCCTTTAGTACTTCCTGGGTTTCCTTTTTATTTTTATAGTAACCCTGCATAATATTTGGCCCGCGCGCAAGTATCTCGCCGTCACTTGCAATCTTTATATCTACTCCCGGAAAAAGCTTGCCTACCGATCCGAATTTATAATCGTCAAGTCTGTTTGCTGAAAGCACAGGTGAAGTTTCTGTCAATCCGTAACCTTCGATTATCATTACCCCTACGGCTTCAAAAAATTCTCCGAGCTCGCGTGATAATGCAGCTCCGCCTGAAATAAAGAAACGCAGTTTACCTCCCATCTTCTCACGTAGCTTGTGAAAAACAAGCTTTTCTGCCAGCTTGTATTGTACGGTCAGATGTATAGTAAAAAGACCTGCTTTTTTTACCCTTGCATATTTTTTTCCGACATCAACTGCCCAGTAGAATATTTTTCTCTTGGTGGGAGGCTGACTTTCAACATTCTTGATTATTTTCGAATAAATTCTCTCAAACAGACGCGGCACTGTTGTTACAATTGTGGGATGGACTTCAAGCATATTCTGCGCAACTGTTTCAATGCTTTCAGCATAACATACCACTCCGCCTGTTGAAAAAGCAGTATAGTATCCCCCCATCCTTTCAAAAATGTGGCAAAGCGGAAGGAAGGATAGAAAAACATCTGAACTTGAAATCGGCAGTACATCGTGAGCGGATTTAACATTTGACAGAATGTTTTTATGCGTTAGCATTACACCTTTTGGCTCACCGGTTGTACCGGATGTATAAATAATTGTGCATAAATCGTTTTCATTAACCTGCTTCATTGCATCCTTGAAATAATGGGGATGATTCTGGCGGAATATTTCACCCATTCTCTGAACATCGCTGAATGTATAAAGCGATGGCTCATCAGTGACCATATCCTTCTCGTTCATAAGAATGATGAAGTTAACAGTCTTAAGATTAGATTTTATTTTTAATAATTTGTTAAGCTGGAATTTAGTGGAAACTATTACACCCTTTGAATCACTGTTGTTCAGAATAAATTCAATGGATTCAGAAGTAAGAGAGGGATACAGCGGAACATCTACTGCACCAAGTGCAAGCAGCGCCATATCTGTATATACCCATTCAGGACGGTTTTCTGAAATAATGGCAACTTTATCGCCCCTTTTAACTCCAAGAGCAGCTATTCCAAGTGCAAGGCTTTCTGTTGCTTCCCTGAACTCCGGATAAGTTATACCCTCAAACTTATCATTGATCTTTCTCATCATTACAAAGCGGTCTGAATTTTTACCATAATCTTCAGTTAAAAATTCAAACAGCTCAGGGATGGTTCTAAAATTTTTCAGAACTGCCATAAGATAACTCTCCTAAAAAATAAAAATAATAACCTGAATTAAAATTATAAGACTATGAACGCCAAAAGATTTTTTTACGGGTAAAGAAACTTACAATATATGCAAGAAGTATTGTAATAATTAATCCTTTAAGCACTCCGAACCATGGATTGATTACAAAATAAGTAAATAAATAATCAATAAAAAATACAAAAACAAGAGGAGAAATAAGATTGGTGCCGCCTGCATATGCGAGCATGGGATTCATACCGTTATTTACAAGAAGCTTCAATCTTAATTTTGCCGAGAGCAGTAATTCAAATGCCGTAAGTATGGCGATGGAGAGTGCGGAAGAAACAAAATAAAAGCTCAACGTCGGCCGCCCTTTCTGAATACCCCCCTCAAATGCTTCGAAAATAAGCCCTGTTATG
>DJMM01000062.1 GCA_002435365.1 Ignavibacteriales bacterium UBA6490 | reverse complement strand
GCCCGGGCTTCAAGCCATCTGCCCATCAAAATTAAAGTTATAATTACTGCTGCGGTATCGAAGTAAACATGGGGCTGAATCCCGCCGGTTAAAATGAGGTCCGGAAAAAGTACTACAAACAGGCTGAAGGTATATGCGGCCCCTGTACCTATTGCCACCAGGGAATTCATATCTGCAGTCAGATGTTTCAGGTTATTCCAGAAAACCCTGAAAAATCTTCTTCCCGGGAAAAGCATAACCGGTGTAGTAAGAATAAGAAGGATCTTATTGATATAATCAGGGGATAACGGAACCAGAGAATGAAATCCCTCCCACATCATCCCCATATTAAGAAATAATACCGGCAGGCTTAATACTGCTGCGAAAAGAAAATCCCGGCGGATCTCATACTCATAAACCGGCATATCAGATTTTTCCGGAGTTACTTTACCCGGTTTTTTTTCTGAACTAATAGATGTGGGCAGGATAATTTTATAACCGGCATCTTCTACAAGTTCAGCCACTTTTTTCAGATCTGTTATCTCAGGATCAATTTCAAAAACCGCCTTTTCGGTAGCAAGGTTAACTGCAACATTTTTAACTCCCTCCACTTTTGAAATCGCTTTTTCGACTCTTGCCACACAGCTTGCACAAGTCATACCTTCAACAGGAAGGATCAGTTTTTTTGTTTCATCCATTTGTAAATTCTCCGGTTATTAATTGATCGAAATAACCTTATATCCGGCTTTTTCGATTGCATCGGCAATATCTTTTTCAGTAACCAGGTTTTCATTAAAATCAACCACAGCCTCGCCGATCTTAACATCAGACTTTTCAAGACTGATTTTTACAAGTTCTTTCTTAACTGCCATTACGCAATGTCCGCAGGACATGCCTTCTATTTTGAATATTTTTGTCATTTTTTTATTCCATTTAATTAAAATTTCTACACCAAAAGTAACAATCACTGCACCATATAGCGTTATATTATTTTGGAAAAGTGTTACATATATTTTGTAAAAGCACTTTTCTAATATGTAGATATTCTAAAAAGAGAGGTTTTTGCCACGCGGTTGTGCTTTAAAACGTTTATTAAACCAAACCTGCCAGGATTCTGAACTGGTTCAGATCTCACAAAAATTGGATCTGTATCGGACCAGAATCGGATCAGATCCGGGTTAGAGTGGGGTCAGGTGGCAAATGTCTGATGGTTCAGGGTATCCGGTTATGATGTGAAATATTCACTGAGGAAGAAACAAACTTTTACCGGGTTTACCGGATTAATAAAAAAAAGCTGTCCATGAGGACAGCTTTTTGTAAGTATATTAAAAAGTTATTTGGATAAGGGTGTCAGCTTATGCAGTTTTTCGTTCAGGCTCAGGGAATAATAAGAAAATATATTAAGTCTTTTCTGCTCTTCAATCTCGTCTTGCATTTTATAGGTATTGCTAACCAGGAACATTCTTGGATACACTCCCTGAATCGGGGTATTTTCTGTCTGAATGATACTATTCCTTGTACTCTTTTCTCTCACCCGGTCTTTAACCTTGTAGGATATATAGGAGGATACAGCCGTAATGGAAATTACGCTGAAAAATATTATTAAAGAAGAATTTATAACTTCAATTAGCTCCATTTTACAAATCCAGTATTTTTACTATAGCTGGGGCAATTATTATACCATTCGCCGAAACGCCAATTTTCCTATTTTTGGAGGGTTGAATATATAAAATCTGAGAATATTATCATAATGAGATATATCTGATTTAAATCATTACATAAAATTTGTTTTTCTTGCCCGGGAATAATAACTTTAAGTTCTTAAAAATCAATAACTTACGAATTCCGGGAGGTGTAGAGATGACTAAAGCAGATATAGTTGACAGAGTTGCAGAAGGTACCGGTTTAACAAAACTGGAAACAGAGGCAATAATTGAAGGATTTCTGAAAACTGTAATAGATGCCCTGAAAGAGGGTAATGGTATAGAAATAAGGGGTTTTGGAAGCTATCGTGTGAAGAAAAAGAACGCCCGGCAGGCCAGAAATCCAAAGACAGGCGAGCAGGTAATGGTACCAGAGCATTATGTTCCGGCATTTAAATTTTCAAAAGATTTTAAAGATATTGTTAACCAGGGATTAAAAGGAAAGAAATAAGTAAATGAGTTATTGTACAAGCTGCGGCTATAAGGTTGAAAAAGAGTACAAATATTGTCCAAATTGCGGCAACGAACTGAATCTGCCTCTTAGAGAAGAAAACAAAGGTGCTGTTGTATTATGTAAGAACTGCGGCGAAGAAAATCCTGCATCTGCTTTTGAATGCAATTCCTGCGGAGCTGCCTTAAAAAAGGGAAAACCGGACCGGAAAAAGGGCAGGAACGAAAAGAAAAAGACTGCAAAACCGGCAGAAAATACAGCTCAAAAAAGTTTAGATTTAACCAAATTAATAGCTATATTTGCGGGCGTTGTAGGAATAGCTTTGATCCTGGTTATTTCGGGAATATTCGATGACCCGGTTTCCACTGTTACAACAGGTGGAAATACAAACCAGGCACCTTCTTCCGGTGTTGATCTTACAGCGGTTCAGCAGATCAATGATCTTGAGAAAAAGGTTCAGGCCGATCCCGGTAATATGTATTTGCTGCTTGAACTGGCGCATCTGAAGAACGACAGCGGATTTTATGAAAAAGCTATTGCAGATTATAAAAAGTATTTGGAAGGAAATCCTTCCAATGCCGATGTCAGGATCGACATGGGAGTATGTTATTATAATCTGAAGCAATACGACACAGCAATACTGGAAATGAAAAAAGCCCTTGAATATCAGCCGGATCATCAGATAGGGCATTTGAATTTGGGAATAGTAAACCTAGCTGCCGGCAGGATGGAAGAATCGAAAAGCTGGCTTGAGAAAGCCGTTGCATTAAGTCCCACCAGTGAAGTAGGTTTACGTGCAAAAGAATTATTAATGAATCATTAAGGAACGGAGGATATAAATGCCTTGCGGTAAAAAACGCAAACGTCATAAAATGTCGACTCATAAACGGAAAAAAAGATTAAGAAAAAACAGGCATAAAAAGAAATTAAGATAGTCTGATCTTTTATGTTTATGAAAAAATGGAAAATGGAATTATCATGCTTCGTTTTCCATTTTTATCTTTTTAAAGCCAACTTAGCTCAGCTGGTAGAGCAACTCATTCGTAATGAGTAGGTCGCCGGTTCGATTCCGGCAGTTGGCTCGAAAAAAATCCGGCCTTTAAATAATTAACCTTGAAGCATACCCGGTTCGTTATAAAATGGTCGCCGACCTGCCTTCCGACAGGCAAGTTCGATTTCGGCGATTGGCTCGATTAGTAAGTCACTATTAAATTAACCGTCCGGCAGATATTTCTTACACTAATATTCCTGTGCAGATCTATACAATTTTACGAAGAATAATCTGTGTTACAGTTAAAGGCATAGATAATGCCGGATCATTTCAGGTAAATAATTACCGGCTCATCTTACTTTTTAATAAATGGCGTCAGCAGATCAATCGGTACAGGGAAAATTGTTGTCGAATTTTTCTCTGAGGCGACCTCAGTAAGGGTCTGCAAAAATCTTAGCTGAAGGGCCATCGGCTGTCCGGAAATGACTTCTGCAGCATCTCTTAATTTCTGGCTGGCCTGGTATTCTCCTTCCGCATGTATAATTTTTGCCCGTCTTTCTCTTTCAGCCTCAGCCTGCTTTGCCATGGCTCTCTGCATTTCTATAGGCAGGTCAACATGCTTTACTTCAACATTTGATACTTTTACACCCCATGGGTCGGTATGGGTATCAATAATCTTCTGGAGTGATTTATTTATTTTTTCTCTCTCTGCAAGCAGTTCATCGAGCATGGACTGACCAAGTACGCTTCGCAGTGTTGTCTGCGACAGCTGTGAAGTTGCATCAAGGAAATTTTCAACCTCCACGATCGCCTTGTTGGCATCAACCACCCGGAAGTAGACTACTGCATTTACCTTTAGAGAAACGTTATCTTTTGTAATAACATCCTGGGGCGGAACATCCATTACGATGGTTCTTAAGCTTACTCTAACCATCCGGTCCACGATCGGGATGAGCAGAATTAATCCGGGACCCTTTGTGTTTATAAGTCTCCCCAATCTGAAAATTACTCCCCGTTCATATTCCCTCAATATTTTGATTGCGCTGGAGAGGATAAAAATTACAAAAACTACAATTACGAATAAAATAGTTGCGGACGTCGGCATATATAAGTTCCTTTATTTAATTTTTTTAAAACTCAGATCTTACTTACTTTAAGCTTAAGATTTGAAATACTTTCCACCTTTACGTTCCTGCCCTGTTCGATTTTTCCGCTGATACTTTCCGATTCCCAGATTTCCCCATGCACGCGCACTTCTCCAAAAGGGTCGATATCAGAAATAGCAATTCCAATTTCACCGATAATGCCTTCGGCGCCGGTTGCAGGTTTCCTTTTCTGAGCCCTTATACCCAGGGTAATGGCAAAAGTAAAGAACAGGATGGTTAGGACAACTACAGTGGTGATGATTTCCCACGATATTCTGAAAATTTCTCCGAATGCATCAACATCAAAAAGCATAACTGATCCTAAAATTAATGATATTACTCCACCTACCGATAAAATACCATGACTGACAACTTTGATTTCCAGGACAAATAAAATTACAGAAAAGATTATTAGCGCCAGACCGGCGTAGTTTATAGGCAGTGTATGCATTGAATATAAAGCGAGAATAAGACAGATTCCTCCGATCACTCCCGGAAAAATTGCTCCCGGATTATAAAGCTCGAAGAACAAACCGTAAATGCCCAGCATAAACAGTATATATACAAGATTTGGATCGCTGAGTAGATTAAGCAGTATCTGTGCGAATGTCATGTCTAAGTTGATTATTTCGGCGTCTTTTGTTTTCAGAAATACTTTTCCGGCCGAAGTTTCAATTTCCCGTCCGTCAATTTTTGACAATAGCTCTTCAGTATCTGCAGCAATCAGATCTATCACCCGAAGTTTCAGTGCTTCGGTTTCTGTAACAGATACACTTTTTCTTACAGCATCTTCACACCACTGAATATTGCGGTTCCTTTTTTCTCCGATGGTTCTAATAAAAGCAGCGGCATCATTTGTAGCCTTTTCCATCATTACGGAATCCATAGTTCCCTGCAGAGTAACGGGATGCGCAGCGCCGATATTTGTCCCCGGAGCCATTGCAGCAATATGTCCTGCAATTGTAACAAATACTCCGGCCGATGCTGCCTGTGAACCTGAAGGGGATACATAGATTATTACCGGGACTTTCGACTCAAGGATATCTGTTACTATTACGCGGGTGGATTTTAATAATCCCCCCGGTGTATTTAGCATTATTACCAGGCATCCGGCATTTTCTTCAGCCGCTTTTTCGATTCCGCTGTGGATATAATCTGCTGAAGCAGGCTGGATTGCACCGTCAATATTGATTACAATGACTTTGTTGGTCTGGCTGAAGGAGGAGACATTGAAAAGAGTTAATACAGCAAAAATGTAGAATAATTTGTTCATGCTGAACTCTGAAATTATAATAATTATTTAAACGTATATAAAAATTGACTCTGATACAATTCTATAAATACAATAAATGACGAACAAAGAAATGATAAGTTTCAGTGATATTTTAGTGCTCCGAAAATTAACTTAATTTAATGGTTGACTGCTTCCAATAAAAAGAATTATTGTTTATCTTTAACATTATTAATTTTTACATATTACTTTTAAGATGACAAGAAAAATATACCTGATATATTACCTGGCAGTCTGTTTATTTATTCCCGGTTCGGTTTCGGCGCAGATCTATCCTGATCAGCATTATATGTGGAGGACTGATTCAATATATGCAAATATTGAGTCAAGCAACGGAATAAAGCTAAGTTCGGACGGCAAGAGCATCGAACTTGAGGAAAACGCCGTTAGCGGGTATATGATTCTTAAGACACAATATTCCAGTCAGCCCTTTAATCATGGACTGCCTTCATGGAATGGTTCTGCCCCAACCGCCAGCAGTTCATTTAAAATCCAGATGCGTTTTAAGTACGGCACAGGAGTTTCTCCATGGCTTACAGTCGGATACTGGAAATCAAATATCTGGAGTAGCTACGGAACGACTAGCTACGGCGGCGGATTTATTGATTACGATTATGTAAAGCTGAACTCCTATAATAGTGAGTGGCAGTTTATGGTTACGATGACTCGTTCTTCAGCTC
The DNA here is from genome assembly GCA_002435365.1 of Ignavibacteriales bacterium UBA6490. Lineage (GTDB taxonomy): Bacteria > Bacteroidota > Ignavibacteria > Ignavibacteriales > Ignavibacteriaceae > UBA6490. The sequence continues at coordinate 2,020 of DJMM01000062.1, read as the reverse complement.
AGGTTCCGTCTCCCACCATAAATAAGCTCAGCTTTTTTGTGAGTGACTCCCGCACCACAAATTCCATAAATTATAACGCTATTTTAAATGACAAACCTGCAGCGATATTTATACCTACTGATTTCGTATATCAGTATGGAGTGGATCCGCAGATAGGTGGAAGCATTTGTTCACCCACCACAGTATCTATGATCCTTAAGAGTTATAGTATTTCAGTCGACCCATACCAGTTTGCCTTAAGTACTTATGATCCTTACTATAAAATGTTCGGCATCTGGCCCAGGGTTGTGCAAAATGCATCTGAATATGGACTGGATGGAGCAGTTACCCGCTACCGNNTATCCTAATCCATTTAATCCTTCTACAGTAATCAGCTACGCTATTCCTCAGGATGGATTTGTTCATCTTGTAATTTTAGATCTTCTGGGTCAGGAGATAGCGACACTGGTTAGCGGGTACCAGGTTTCAGGAAATCATCAAATAATTTTTAATGCGGGTAATTTAAGCAGCGGCATGTATTTATACAGACTTCAGGCAGGCTCATTTACAAGCACAAAAAAGATGCTGCTGGTTCGCTGACATAAAATTTAAAGCAGTAATTTGAAACTTAAATAAGCAATTCTCGAACCTGGTTTATCAGTGTTTTGTTTGTAAGAACCAGAACGATATCCCCCGATTCCACAATTGTGGCACCGGTAGGAACAACATACTGCTCGTTCCTGTTTATTAAAACGATCAGACTGTCCTTAGGCATCCCGATCTCGACAATGGATTTGCCGCTCACCCTGGAATTTTCCGTAATATAAAAATCGTAAAGATCATTCTGATCCCCCTGTTTGGATTCAAATTCCATAGGCGATCGGGGCTTTTTGATAAGAGGGGTATCGAGCTTTAAAAGTCTGGCCACATAAACCAGGCTCCAGCCCTGAAGCAGCGCGGAGGTAAACACAATAAAAAACACAATAATGAAAAATACATGTGCATATTTCACTCCTGCGGTTAAAGGAAAAGTTGCCAGTATAATTGGAACCGCACCTCTAAGTCCCACCCATGATATAAAAGCTTTCTCCTTAATGCGCATTTTCGCAAAGATCAGGCTTATGAATACAGCGGCGGGTCTTGCAACGAACATCAATACGGTTGACAATAAAAGTCCTATACCTGCAACTGATAAAAGCTCCGAAGGGAAAATCAGCAGACCGAGGGTAAGGAACATGGTTATCTGGGAAAGCCAGGCCAGTCCGTCAAAGAATCTCTTCTGACTGCGTTTATGTACGAATTCCCTGTTGCCAATGCTGATGCCTGTAAGATAGACTGCCAGGAATCCGCTTCCACCGATTAGGTTTGTGAAAGAATATATTATGCAGGCAAATGCAATAAACAGAACCGGATAGAGGCCTTCATAGTCAAATTTGATTTTATTCAGTGCAGACACTATTATTCTGCCTGCTGTAATTCCCAGCAAACCTCCGATACCAAACTGAAAAATTAATTGCTGGAAAAAGCTCATATAGTCAGTGGCCTGGTTGCTGATTATTTCTATAAGAAAAATGGTAAGGAATATAGCCATTGGATCATTGCTGCCCGATTCGAATTCGAGCAGCGGTTTGAGGTTGCTCTTAAGACTTACACTTTTCGATCTCAGCACATTGAAAACTGCCGCTGCATCTGTTGAAGAAATTATTGTACCGAGAAGCAGTCCATATATTAATTCTATATCCAGTATATATGCTGAAATAATACCGAAAATAAGAGCCGATAAAGTGACACCTATTGTTGCCAGGCTGAGAGCTCTGAATCTTACAGCTTTAACTTCCTGAAGGTCCGTATCCAGCCCTCCTGAGAAGAGGATAAAGATTAATGCCACAATGCCGATTGATCTGGCAAGAACCGGATCGTCAAACTGGATTCCTCCGATGCCTTCGGAACCCGCCAGCATTCCAAGTCCTATAAAAAGTATAAGACTGGGTAAACCCAGGTTGCCGAACAGTTTGGTAATTGCCACGCTCAGCAGGATCAG
>DJMM01000121.1 GCA_002435365.1 Ignavibacteriales bacterium UBA6490 | reverse complement strand
GGTGTTCTGAAACGCAGAGTTTTAAATGCAGAGAACCTTGGAGCATAGACTGTGAATCCATCAGCAGAAACTTCGGTATATCTGCCGTAATCCAGAATTGTATCCGCAACATTTGCAACAAAATTGAAATCTGCATCATATTTTACCAGCGGGTAGCCGGGAAGAACTGCCGACATATAAATGTTTCCGGCAGCATCAACTGCAGGGCTGCAAATTGACGAATTATAAGGTGAAATCGGGGCATTCATTCCTTCACCGGTTTCATAATTAATTCTGTAAAGATTACCGCCTTTTGAAACAAGTATATTACCGTTGTGATCTTTATCCATTCCATATCCTGTACTGTAGAAAGGATAAAGCACTCCGCCAACAGTAATTCCCTTTATTTGTTTCCACAGGGTTCCGTTAGCATTATAAACAAAGACCGATCTAACAGTCTTGTACTTATTACTGTCAGGAACAAACAAACTGTCACCAACTGTAGAATAAGGGCAAATCCATATTCTATCGTTGGCATCAACAGTTAAATACTGAACGCCTGTATTGTTATTCAATGAATCTGGATCCGGTGGCATTCCGCCCACATAGGACCATTGCTGTGCATATACTGCTGTTGAATAAAGCAATACAGCAAAAAAGAAGAGTAACGAACGTTTTATCATAATGTTCTCCTTTAAGTTAGTGAGAGTTGTTTTCTAAATTTGCCATTTTAATTTAACATTTCCAGATGGTTGTGTAAACGTTGACACCTGGAGTTGATAAACCTTTCCTGGCTCTGAACCGACCGAGACCTGGCCTTCCAAAATCTTAAAACCATAGGATGATCCTTTAAGATCATATTTTGGCTGTAATGTAATATAAACTTTTGCACCGATTAAATCCAATGGAAAAGTTACTCCTGCAGGCGGATTGTTAATAAAATCCTCACCCGGGAAGGCATAGCCTTCCACGCTTCCAGAATATTCAGCGCTGTTATCGGCATCAGCAGCTTTTTGAAAACTTCCGGTGGTAAGCAATTTTCCATCCTTTTCGATCCAGCCCTGGTAAAACCAGCCTGCTGGAAGAGCGGGAAGCGTTAATCCAGCCATTAATGTTCCGGTCGAATCCTTATTCACGAACCAGATACCGGAAGTTTCGCTCACGGTTAAAGTATCGGTGGGAGTGGCGAGCAGATAATCTCCTGCTACTCCGTCGAACTTCGGCATACTGTTATCTTCTGAAAAACTGATGGCAGCCTGGTTCCCATTAAGATATCCGGAAAGAATCGGAACATCTGAAGGTTTTATCAGAAGAGTATCATGAGTTGCTTTGAACTCGATTGAAACAACCAGAACCTGCATGCTCTGAATATAACCAGATTTTATATCAGTATAAACCTTGCTGAAGGACCCGTTTACAGGGGTAAATCTTTCAAGTCTGTAAAAAGCAGTCCCCTCTTTGCTCAAAATCCAGGAGACATATTCAAGTGAATCAGGCAGCTGGGGCAGATTACTAAAATTAACTTCAAATTCTTTTACAGAAGATGGAACGTCAGTTTCCAGAATATCACAGCCTGTAATGAATAGTCCTAATACCAGGCATATTTGAATAATCTTCATTTTAAATTCCTTTAAATTTCTCCAAAAATTATAAACCTAAACCATAATAAGGTGCTGTATTTATACCTGCAAATACTTTGACAACTTTATTGTTATCATCGGTGGCAGTAGCCTCCTTTGAATAAAGCAGGAACTGGTTATCTGACCAGGCAAACCAGGTTGCTTTAGCAGGTAAGGATGCCGGATACATAGGACGGCCGATTTTATCGGATGCAATTACAATTACCGGATCCGCATTATCCGTACCAAGATATACCCTGCCGTCTGCATCGATTGTAATTCCCTGAGCCTTGGCAAGAGCAAAGTGATCTGAAAGGAGGTAATATTCCTCCTGAGTACCGAGTTCATCGGCACTTATAATCTGATATCTCCACACACCTTCTTTGCCGCTCATGGTCCCGGAGACGTACAGGTAATTCTGGAACACCCGCACTGACTTAATACTGGCAGAAGTCTGCGCGAATTTTTTCGCCTGCTGGTTTGCCGGATTGATCCTGTATATATGTGCGCCAGCAGCCCATAGCATTCCATTCTGATCGAAGTCAAAATCAAGCACGTTTGCATCAACACCCTGGCTTGGACCGGCCCATGGAGCATTTGGCGGCGCCACACCTTGATCTATTTTCCATACACCCCTGTTATTTTTGGTACCATAGAGCTGAGTTCCGGCAAATTTTAAACCGGACCAGTTGGTTTCAGAACCTTTTGGAGCATATAAGGTTTTCTCCAGTGTGTTTTTATCAATTTTATGAACACCGCCGGCAAGACCACCAATTAATAGCGAGACGTAAAGATTACCATCTTTATCAACAGTAATAGCTTTTGGTGTTTCTTCCTTCAGGAAGGGATAATAGTAGCCCACACCTTCTTTTAACTGATAATTATATGCTACATACTTATCTGCTGTTCTCTTTACGATTTTGATAACAACCGAATCAGCTATGAGGCTTGGTGTTCTTACCATAATCTGAGTTTCAGATAAGGAGACTATTTTTCCTTCAACAGTATTAAAGTACACCCACATGCTGCTGGTATCGGTTGAAAAATATTTTCCATTAATGGTAATGGTATCAATCAACGCCCATGCAGCTAAATCGGGCAGAACACTTTCAACAACCGGTATTTCTGAACCGGCATTCTGATATTCATCCCATAATACAGGAGATGGTTCTTCCTCACAGGCTGCAAATAATACTGCGGCAGTAATCAGCAGTACAATAAACTTAACGACTGATAATGTATATTTCTTAATTTCCATATTCATTCTGTTCCTCATTAAAGTGAAAACATTAAGGATACTCTATGAACCGGGTCGAATATTCCGAAAGGAGTATAGGCATAGTCGACGCCAATTGAATAACCTGCGAAGCTTTGTTTTATTCCAGCTCCAAGTGTATAGCTCTGTTCGTCAGCAGGAAAGATATATCCTGCACGAAGAGCTGCCATATTCATAAAATTATACTCGAGCCCAAGGTTAATCTGTTCCGAAAAATCCCGGGGGTGAATTGCATCTACCGAAAGAAGCATTCCGTGCAAGTCGTGGTCAACATTCTCCAGAAGATCGAAGAGATTCATAGATACACCGATCTTGAATGTCAACGGCAGCTGGAATTGCTCTTCCTCATACACGAGCTCTTCCGAGAAATTTTTAACAACCATTCCGAAGCTCAGACTCTTGAATCCGGTTTTGTAAATGAGACCAAAATCAAAAACGAATACGTCAATTTCACTATCTTTACTGACCATATTCCCCTGTGCATCAATGCTTGTATAATTAGGTCCTATAAACTGGTTGGCATATTTAATATTTCCTCCGATAGAGAATTTATCGGAAAGAGCGGTAGCATAGCTTAATCCTATCGACATTGCATGAGGTGCAAAGACACCGGTTTCGATGTAACCGAGCTGGTTATCTGCACGGATTGTACCGAAAAACTCTCCGTAATTAACATTAACGACATTTACACCGATTACGCCGTACCGGCCATCGAAGGGAGCAAAACTAGCACCCGCATATGAATATTTAATATCCGCAATCCAGGTCATATAACCAAGGGAAGCATCTGCGAAGGCAGTCTGCCTGGCCATACCGGCAGGATTATGGAACATCATTGATGATCCTCCTTCAAGCGAGGTAAGCGCAGTACCAAGAGCTCCTGCTCTGGCATCAATGTTCGCACTAAGGAATTTCATACCGGTTTGTGCCAGTTTTTTGTTCTGGGCTTCAGCACTATCAATGAGTAAGGAGGAAGCCAGGAGAATTATTATTATTGTAATTATTTTTTTCATTTTAATACCTGTAGTTTTATCGTATTACTGCAAACTTTGTAATGAACTTTTCACCGGTGACATTATCTGTAATAACAGCGATATATATTCCACTGACAATTATCTGCTTGGAGGAGGTTTCAGAAAACCACCTTACATCTCCGCTGGGGTCGTTCTTTTCTATTGTGTCTATAAGTTCACCAAGTTCACTGTATATTTTAATAGTACAGTTTGCAGGAACTCCAAAAAATGCCAGCTGGTCAGCTCCGGAGAAACTGAGTTGTTGTGAAGCTGAAATATTATAAGGATTAGGAACAACTCTTATCTCACTAGATAGCTGGGCTGCTCTCCTTAATTGTGCCGGATCGTAGGTCTGTGTATAATACCTGCTACTTCTCCGTTTATGAGGAGGAATATTAAGTGACGGGTCGCCCGGATCATCCTGTCCTAAAGTCAGAATGTAGTAATAATAATCAAGGCCGCGTACCGGTGTGGTGTCAGCAAAAGCCCTTGCTGATCTGTCGGCAGTATGAACAAGATAATAGGTACT
>DJMM01000117.1 GCA_002435365.1 Ignavibacteriales bacterium UBA6490 | reverse complement strand
GCTGAAATGAAACATGGTCCCATCGCTCTTATTGATGATAATATGCCTGCTGTTTTTATTGCTCCCAAAGATTCAACCTACGAAAAAATAGTAAGCAACATTGCAGAGGTTAAGGCCAGGCATGGAAAGATAATTGCGGTAGCCAGCGAAAACGATAATGAAATTGATAAGCTGGTGGACTTTACGATCAAAATTCCGGATACCATAAGGATGCTGATGCCCGTTTTAACAGTTGTGCCTCTGCAGCTTTTAGCGTACCATATTGCAGTTAAAAAAGGCCTGAATGTAGATCAGCCCCGGAATCTGGCAAAAAGTGTAACAGTTGAATAAAAGATGGGTTTTTTCTTTTGAGATTACTCTAAAAATTTATATTTTTGGCACTCTGAAATGGGCAGATAGCTCAGTCGGTAGAGCAAAGGACTGAAAATCCTTGTGTCGGCGGTTCGATTCCGTCTCTGCCCACCTTCAAACCCGGTTACCGAGCCGGGTTTTTTAATATTATTCACAGTGTTTATATCCATTTTTCCCGCTTATCAACCAGCCAAAAGAAGAGGTGTTTAACGGTTTGGTCGGATTTTCAGTTATCATCTAAAATCACTTTAATTTAGTTAATTCTTTATGGATGTATTCTAATACCTTTCACCTGTCCTCCATTTACACTGCACTTACCCTCCACAAATCTGTGGAGATAGGTGTAGGATAGGTGCAAGGTAGCCGTAAGGTAAGCGCAGGGTAAAGATCAGAACAGTAATGCTCTTTAAGACATATTTATTTCTTCCCTACTGAAATGAATAATCAGCTGTTTTTCGCCCGCAGGTATGTGTATTTATTAGAATTTTTAATATTCTGCCGGTAAGCAGTATTGAATCCGGTTATTTTCCAATCGATATTCCTGTTTTTAACTCGAAATTTTGATTAAATTATGGGAAGTTAATCGACCATTTTGTCGTTTATGAACAATTTCGTCGGATAAATCATTCTGATGCAGTTAAAATATCGATTTATTGCAGGAATAATTATGGCACTTCTTTTGTGAAATACGGGTGAGGATAAAAATGAAAACATTATTATTTACACTTTTTTTTACCGCATTAAGCTTCCCTAACGGGTTTGGAACATTTGATTCTACCGGACAGGCAAACCAGGAGAAGGAACAATTCCGCAACCGGGAACAAACTGAAAAAAGCAAGATGGGTGAGTTAGTTGATGAAAAGGGTATCGGTGAAAAAACCCAGGTGAATGAAAGAAAAAAGAAAGATGTCTTTATTGATAAGGACGGCGATGGCATCTGTGATACACGCCAGGGTGGTATGAGTTTCAATAAACTGCGCAAAAGAGCAGGACAACGACACGGAAGCGGCTCCGGCGGCCATAACGGAGGCGGAGGCAATAATGGGGGAGGCGGCAATAATGGCGGCGGCTACCAGGGTGGTAAATAATTAATTATAATAAATCTACTTATGAATTATTTCACCCTTAAAATCTTTCTTATAAGCTTCATAATCTCTGAAGCCGTATTCCCGCAATTAAATCTATCAGTCTCATATGAAGGGTATTACGACGATAATATTTTTAACAATTATGAGCAGATAAATGACTTCGTTAACAGTTTCTCCCTCTCGTCAGCCTATAATATCGAAAGCGATTTAAATAATTTCCAGCTCTATTATCAGGGAAACCTCAGCTCTTTCCGCACCAACCAGTTCAAGACATCAGACTCACACCGTTTCGGCGTTGTGGAAACATACCTGTTTGCTGCTGATGACAATCCCCTTAATGTCGGGGCGAATTTTTCCCTTCGTAACAACCGGGACGATTTTGAGATATATGACTTCAGCCAGTTGTCCGCATATATAAATTACAGGCATAAAGTATTTGAAAATAATTATCTGCTGGGCGGATACCTTTTTAACCGGAATATTTTTAAGAACTTAACCCGTTTTTCCTATAATGAGCATAATTTTTTTGCAAGATGGATTTCCGCTCCCGGTGAAAATTTAAATATTACGGCAGGGGGTGAGATAAATTATAAAAAATATGTAGAGCAGTATGATTATGTGGATTATGCAAATGATGCACTGCTTTTTAAGCTTGCGCTCAATTTTACATGGACTGCAGCTGAAAATGTGCAGCTGGGCCTGTACGGTGAATTAAGAAACAGTCCGACCGAAATAAGCAGGTATTTGATCAGCGAGGATTATTATTATTACGAAGAGGAAATATTTAACGATATGTATTCCAACAACGGCATTACTGCAGGTGCCGCAATCAATTTTCTCCCGTTCGATCAGCTTCTTCTTTCCCTTGAGGCAAGGTATATGACCAGGAACTTCACTTCTCTGCTTACTGCAGATATGGACGGTATTACTTCAAATGTTTTAAGGCAGGATAAGCAGACTGCTTTCGGCATATCCGCAGGCTACGACCTTGAGTTTATTCTGCAAGGATTATCGCTGGAGGCGGGCTGGAATTATCTGATCAATAGTTCCAATGATTATTTTTATGATTATACAAACAACCTTATAGCTGCATCAATCATCTTCGGCTTTTAACAAACCTTATTTTTTTATTCCGTACTTATTTATTTTATAACGGATATTTCTTTCCGTCAGCCCCAGCATTTTAGCAGCCTGGGATTGGTTGCCGTTTGCTTTGCTCAGGGCATCATAAATCAATTTCTTCTCCAGCATTTCCACCTGTCCTGTTAACGAGCCCGGTATGGTATCCTGAATGGCATCCTCTTTCTTAAATCCTTTTACGCTGTCTGGTATATCGTTAAGCGTTATAATATTATTCCGGCAGAGCACAACGGCACGCTCTATTATATTTTCAAGCTCTCTTACGTTACCCGGGTAATTATATTTCAATAGTACATCCACAGCCTCTTTTGAGATTTCGACCTTGCCGCGGTTGTTTTCCTTTGCATAATTATCTACGAAAAGTTCGACCATGGGAAGGATATCTTCTCGTCTTTGTCTTAGCGGAGGAATATTTATGTTAACGATATTCAGCCTGTAAAAAAGGTCTTCTCTGAACAATCCTTCCTGGATTTTTCTGTTCAGATCCTGGTGTGTGGCAGCGATTATCCTTACGTCAATATTAATGATCTCTGTTCCGCCCAGCCGCTCGATTGTCTGCTCCTGCAGTACTCTCAGCAGCTTAACCTGGATATTTGGAGGAACATCGCCGATCTCATCAAGGAAGATTGTTCCCTTATCTGCCAGTTCGAATCTTCCTTTTTTTAATTTTTCCGCACCGGTAAATGCACCTTTCTCATGTCCGAAAAGCTCGCTTTCCAGGAGAGATTCCGGAAGGGCCGGTATATTAACTGCAATAAATGGTTTTTCTTTGCGGGATCCTATATTGTGTATTGCCTTTGCCAGCACCTCTTTGCCGGTTCCGCTTTCACCTGATATCAGGATTGTAGCTTTGCTCTCAGCCGATCTTACAGCAACACTCAGAACCTCTTCCATCATCGGGGAATTTGAGATAATGGAAGTGATATTATATTTCTCCTTCAGCTGTTCCTTTAGCAGTTTTATTTCGGAGCGTAGATTCCTGGTTTCGATAATCCTGTCGATCAGCAGGTCCAGTTCCGTTAGATCAACAGGTTTCGAAATGTAATCGTATGCGCCAAGCTGCATTGCCTTAACCGCATTTTCAACTGTACCGAATGCGGTTAGAATTACAAAGCTGATCTCCGGGTTTATCTGTTTAACTTCTTCAAGCACTCCCAGGCCGGTTTTACCGGGCATTTTATAATCGGATAAAATGATATCGACCGGGTTATTTTTTACGATCCCGATTCCTTCCTCCCCCGAAGAGGCTGAAAAAATCCTGAATCCTTTTTTCTTCAGATAACCGCTCAGAATATTTCTTTGCGTATCTTCATCATCGATTATTAAAATTGAATAATTATTCATGCTTCCGGCAATAATATTTTAAAAGTTGTTCCTTTATCATTTACACTGGATATCCCGATTGAGCCTTTATGCTGTGAAATTATTTTCTGTGCAATGCTCAAGCCAAGCCCGTTCCCGTCTTTCTTTGTGGTGAAATAAAGATCAAAGATTCTTTTTTGCATATCGGCGGGAATACCAGGACCGCTATCGGATATTTCAATAAAAAACTTATTATACTGGATTCCATAATTAACTTTTACAGTGTCACCCCTGTCAACAGCCTCAAAGGCATTCTGAATTATATTCATCAGTGCCTGCTTAATGAGGTCAGGATCAAAAATGAAATTCTCAATACCATCACCCTTTATGATGAAATCAATCTCTTTACGTTTCGCCTGTTCTTCAAAAAGATGCTTTATTTCAGTGAAGTAGGAATTAAGGTTCACTGCTTTAGGGTTAATATCAATGGTTTTTGCATAATCAAGGAACTGCGAGATAATTCTGTTTATCCTCTTTACCTCACTGCTTAAAAGATGGGTTATCTCATTATACTCATCCTGATGGCCGGTAACGGAAAATTCCTTGTTGAGCCTCTGTGCAATCATTCCTATGGCATTAATGGGATTCCTTATCTCGTGGGCTACTCCCGATGCCAGCTCGCCCATTGCAGTCAGCTTCTCGTTTTTAATATTCTCAAGCTCCAGGTTTTTTATTTCGGTAATGTCCTTAATAACCAGAATGTAATTTTCGATTTTGTTTTCCTGCTTTATAGCAGAAGTTCCGATCAGTAAATATTTAATATTATTACCGGAAAGAATTTCGCGTTCAAAAAACCTGGGATTGCTTATATCCCCTTCGGACAGATTCAGCAAATTATTGTTCAATTTAAATAGATTTATCCCCCTTGCGTTTTCCTGCCTGATATTGAATAGTGAACAGGATGCTTTATTGAACAGGTTTATATTTTTTGAAGAGTCCAGTACTATTACAGCCTCATCCATATTTTCAAGCACAGATGAAGTAAGAGTTTTGAATTTGCCGTATTCATCAGAGATAGTTCTTAAATTCTGTGCCGTAAAAATTATGCTCAGGACTATAATGGATATGGCTGCAAGAATGATCGAAATTATAATCAGGCGCTGGATCATGCGGTCTTCAACATTGCGGATGTCCTCCAGTGATATGCCGATCCGGTAAAGTCCGACTGTTTCATCATTCATTATGAACGGCTTTACTACCTCAAATATTTCAGCCTGGTGAAAACTTGAAATTCTTGATAGTGTGGAATCAGTTCTCAGGGCTGTAAAAAGGAAATCTGAATCCCGGATGGCTTCCATTGAATCTATATCCTGGCTTGCTGCAAGAATACCAAAAGTATCCTGCAGGACGATATACTCGATTCTGTGGTGCTTTGTCATTTCCTGGAGGATCTTTCCGATACCGATTTTCTTCCTGAATTCAAGAAAATCCTTTGCATCAAGATTAACTACAATAGCACCTCGGCTATTTTCCCTGGCCACTGCAACGGCGTATCTTTCACCATCAGCGAATTCAGCATTTTTTAGGCCGATGACCAGTTCATCTGTCTCTCCGGAAAGAATAGGATCCAGTTCTTCAGACCTGTTAATATTTTCCTCACCATGGATGTGACCGGGTTCAGGAATTCGGTTGGAGAGAACCCGGTTCCCTTTCCTATCGAAAATATTTATCCGGAAAAGGTTGTTTTTCCTGCCTATGCTGATGAGTTCATTCACTGAAAGTTTACCGGCAGCATCGAGTTTCTGGATCAGCCTTGCATTATCCAGAAGCCTATCCGCTACCATATCCTCAATTTCAAAACTTGAGTTTAGAGTATTCCTGCTGCTCTGGATTATCGACTCGATTAAAGCAGATGACTGTTCGTAAAGCAGATGGAATATTTCTTTCTTGCTCTGATTCAGTTCGTTATATGAGGATGCAAACATAATTACTGCTATGATTACAGAAATCATAACGACTGTTTTTGCATTTAGTCCGGACTTGAATTTCATACTGCAAAATTAGGCTAATATTTAGTTAATATAAAGTGCTTGACGTCCATTGTTCTTATCTCGTCTGTTAGGTCGATTCATTTCGTCCATAATGTCGAATCATCTTAAACAACAGTCAATAAAGTAAGATATTAAGCTCATTCAGGTCTGGCACAGCAGTTGGAATAGTAGACTATACGGAAATTTATAACAACAACAAAAAGGATCAGTATCATGAAAACTAATTATTTAACCGGCCTGGCTGCGGTAATAATCGCACTAGCAATGGCCTCACCCGATCTTTCAGCTCAAAGCGGTTCAACTAATACCTATAAAGAGAAGAAAGAAATCAAAACCCAGACCAAGGATCAGAACCAGTTTCAGGGAACCACAAAAAACCAGGTGAAGAACCAGTTCGAAATTCAGAATGGCGAAATCATCCATGGAAAAAACTTTGTCGACAATAATGGTGACGGGTATAATGATAATGCACCCGATATCGATGGAGATGGTATTCCGAACGGACAGGATCCTGATTTCACCAGACCACAGGATGGTTCAGGATTAAAGAAAATGAATGGGAAAAACAAGCAGAATAAGTTCGGCGGAAATAAATTCGGCTTTGGCAACGGATCCGGCAATTGCGGAATCGGGCCCGGCAGCGGCTCTGGCAGTGGTTCAGGCAGCCGCAACGGTACCGGCTGCGGTGACGGTAAAAGAGGCGGCAGAAGATAATGAATTGGCTAATTATCAAGCACACAATAAACAACAACCTAATCAACACAAAACAAGGTGTAAAATGAAATCAAATAGAATTCTAACTCTCTTTTCTTTAGTTCTTTTCTTATTTCTGGTAACCGGCTGCAGCAGCGAGGCCCCTACTTCAGTTAGTGACGTTTCACTTGCAAAGTATGGCAGCGGTGGCCCTGGTAATGGTGGTCCTGGCGGCGGCGGTACTCTGTACGAACTTTCCCAGGCAGAAATAGACGGATTAATTCATATGCGGCTGGAGGAAAAGGTTGCACGGGATGTATATACCACTCTGGGCGACTTGTACGATGTGAATGTCTTCCAGAGGATCAAGGAAAGTGAACAAAGACATATGGATGCGGTGAACAGACTGTTGCTAAAATACAGTATTCCCGATCCGGTAACTTCAAATGAAGTTGGTGTATTTCCTGAAGGACAATTTCAGACTTTATACAACAATTTCATTGCTCAGGGCTCCGTATCCTTAACCGAAGCACTGAATGCAGGTGTTGCTATTGAGCAGCTTGATATTGCAGATCTTGAATATCATCTGGCAAATATTGTTGAGAATCCTGACATCTTCCAGGTTTATACAAATCTTAAGGAAGGATCAATAAAACATCTTGCC
>DJMM01000033.1 GCA_002435365.1 Ignavibacteriales bacterium UBA6490 | reverse complement strand
AGCCCGAAGTTTATTTGCGGTCCAAGACTTTTGGGGTTCGTCCAGCTGCCATCGTTTTTTCTATAGCTGATGCAAAGACCATCGGGCTTAGGTTTAGTGATTATAATAAAAGATTCATCTCGTGAAATATAAAAATCTAAATTATCACCGCCGTTATTTATCGGTAGCCCCAGGCTAGTAGCAGAAGTATCGCTGCCGTTTATAAATAATTTACACCAGTCTGATGCACCGATACCCGGATTTGAGATTGATGAAATATAGTGGCTGCCGTTATTCGTTACCTGTAAATAATGCGCTGAGTTCAGGCTCATCAAAATTCGTTGAGGGATACTCCAGCCCGTACCGTTTCTTGCCGAGTAAAGCATTTGATAAGGTACATTATTATTCTGAAAATAAATTGTGTCTCCGGTAAGGGATAATCCGGGGGCAAGATAGCCGTTAAATAGATTGAAAGGACCAGTCCATTTATTGTCCGTATATTTGAAACACTTTATTGTATCCCCCACTATCGGGTAATAATTACGCACTACCGAATAATAAATTTCCCTGCCGTCATTTGAAATGGAGATTCTCTCTGCGGTAAATGATAGCGGGCTTACCGGGAGCACAAATCTTTTGGGAGTTACACCCGTCGGGGGAATCTGGGCCAAATATAAGCTATCATCCGGAATCCCCTGTGCATTTAATGATATCGCAGGGATTACAGAGACCGACAATAGCAGTAAAAATCTAAGTATTTTTTTCACAATAATTCTCCTTCTGGTTAAAGGGCACGTTGCGTGCTTAAATAATTTTCAGTTAACAATAATTCTGATTAAACGCGTTCGAAAAATAATGGGGAAGAAAATGCCGGAATAGAAAATCCTTGTTAACTGCACCAGCAGTTTGTAAAATGCACTTATGAATATCAGCGGGAGGTCATGGGAGGGCGAAGGTACGGGCTACAAATGGATTTATGAAGCAAAGCATAAATCTAAGCCCCGATATTTTTTAACTGTTTAATTCTTTTTCTGCTGACCGGTAAAGATTCCCCGCTTTTTAAGATAACACGATATTTTCCGCCAGCATAAGTTTGAATTGCATCAATCTTTTCAAGATCAACAACATATGATTTGTGAATGCGGCTATAGTTAGAAGGTAATAACTGAACAAGCTGCTTTATTGATTTGTCATAAATAACCAACTGCCCGTCCTTAAGGTGAAGCTCCACGTAAATATTTGCAGACTTAAAGTACCTGATGTCTTCTATTGGAATAACCCGGATTTCAAATCCCTTTTTTACAGAAAGATATTTTATTGAATGTCCATCCGAAGCGTGATTTGATTTTAATCTTAGAAATGCCGCTTTTAATCTTTCAATGTTGTAAGGCTTAGGTATAAAATCCAAAACCCCATATTCAAATGCTTCTATTGCCCTGTTGATATTTGCTGAAATAACAATCGTATGGAATGACCGGCTTACCACCTGTTTTAGCAGCTGAAACCCGTCTTTTGCATTTAGATTCAAATCCAGCAATAAAACATCTATCGGTTTTTCCTTCAGATACAGCAGTGCATTATCCAGCGTAGTTTCAATGTGAATAGATGTAACGTCTTTAGCAAGAATCTGTTCTACAAGCAGCTGTATATCTTCGGCAGTAGGTCGTTCGTCCTCAACGATTAGTATTCGCATCAGCTGTTCCTTATTTCAATNNATAGATTCCCAGCCATGGGCGGATCTGTTTGAGATGAATTTCCATCTGTTCGGATAGCTTTCTTCCAATCTGCCTTTGATATATTTTGCACCAAAACCTGTTGAGCCTTTAGTGTCCTCTGAATTAAATTCCCCGTCATTTGTAAGGAGATATTTAATACTGTCCGGATTTTTTATCTGCTGCAATATGAATTTTCCGGTGGTTTTATTTTCATATCCATGAGTTAATCCGTTTTCGACTAGCGTATGAAATATCATGGGCGGTATGGTTTCCCGGTCATCAATGTCCTGCGTTTCCATGCTATATTCGGAACCCTTCCGGTAGCTCATGATTTTCAGATGTGCCTTGCATAAATCAATCTCCTGCCTGATGGGAATTTGTTTCAGGGCAGATATTTGATTTATCATTCTATATTCCTCGGCCAGGGCTTCAATAAGCTTAATTGCTGAGCCGGAATCCTTCCTGAGCCACACAATTATGGAGGTTAATGTGTTTAACACAAAGTGGGGGTTTATATTTTTCTTCAACAATTCGTTTTCTAAATGCGCAGATTTAAGTTGTGCTTCTTTTTCGGCATTTTCTTTTCTGGCAAACTGCTGGGCTATTGAAAAACTGGTGCAAATTACCATAACTGTTGCAAGTCCCTCAAAAGCAAAATTGAAGAAATATGCTATCCACGAAAGAATAATTCCTATTGAAATAACCATACTTCCTTCACGCCGCTGCATTACCGCCCATAATACGACAGCGCTGCTAAGCGTAAGTACGGTAAGTGATAATACCTCAAAGAGATTCCAGATATTCGTAAAAAACAGGAAAATGATAATGTTTGCCGCTAAAATAATTCCGACAGATTTTTTTGGTAATGAAAACGCATAAATGAAAAAAGTCGGGAAAAGAAACGTAAAAGACAAAGTATTTATCTGATAAAAATAATTTTCAAAATGTATATATGTCGTGGGAAAATTAAATATTAAAGGTGCTTGTGTTATTATAAAATCAAGAGTAACCAGGAAAGATATTACACTAAACAACAGATGCTCGGTTTTCCCTTTGCGGGTTATATATAAAAACAGGTTGAAGAGAAAAGCTATGAACAAAATACCGGAAATAAAGAATGCGTGGTAACCTGACCGGAACATTTTTCCGAGCACTGAATCATAATGACCAATTACCAAATCACCATAGTACCACTTCCAGGAAGAGAAATCATGATAATCAGATAAACGTATTGTAATCGTATGTTTACCCGTTGTTAACAAATTTGGCAGTAAGCCTGAATTATATTTAAAAGTCCCGGCTGTCTCATTTGATTTATTTGTTCCAACTATTCCGTTTTGCCCGATCTTAATTCCATCCCAATATAGTTCATAAGCTGTAACAAGGTTTATTGGAAATAGTCCCCATAACATTTTATCGTTTACCGAATCAACAATTATAATATCGGTTCTTAAAATCCAATTGCCCCCGGAAAATAAATTTTCATCTGTACCGGAACCAACCGGTTGCCATATTGAATCAGGAAATTCCGGGATTGGGTTTTTCGGATTAATGTCTTTTACTGCCTGCCAATGTTTCAGTCTGATTGAAGTATTTGAGCTGCTTAAAATATTTGATGGCCGTTCTGAGGCGGCAATTTCAACAGTAATTAATACCGGAATAATTATTATAAGCTGATAAATGGTGTGGAAATATATTTTTCCCAAAGTAGTTTATTGATTGATAATATAAATAAATTTAGTTACAGCATTAAAATAGGAAACAACTTTGAATTTGAGAACAAAAATATTTCAGCCCGATAAGTAATAAATGTCTGTACAGGATTCAGTGAACCTTTCCGGCCGTTCAATGCCTGATATAGAGAAAAATCAACTTATCATTTGAATATACAGATATACAGTTTGATGAAGAAGCTATTCGTGATTTCATTGGTGCTAAGATTAATTATTTTATGAACTGAAAAAGGAGAATTAACTTTTCTCCTTTAGCTTGAATTTAAGGCTGTCGGCGTTGATTTGCGTGTTATACCCTTTTTTACATTATTTAACCACCCCTNNGATTTAGTTTGTGACCAGTGAGAACTTATTAGCTTCCAATCCCCATCAATCAGTTTGTATACTTCAGTTGTATTAAAATATTCTTTGCTGCCATCCTGCATAAATCCAACAAAGTTAAAGGTAAGAACTCCAACATCTTCATGGATTTGAACCCGCGGATCAACCAATTTATAATCGGGAAAGCTGAATGACCCGTTAAAAGCGGCAATCCAGTCATGAAACTCTTTTTTACCCGTACAGCGTTTTTCTAAACCGGGATCAAAATAGGTTATTTCCTCGGCGGCAGCATCAATGAATCCGAATGTATCGCCGGTTATCCAACGGTCAAGAATTGCTTTTTCTTTTGCAATTATTATTTCTTGTGATGTCATTTGTACTGAATCTCCTTTGGAATAATAGAAATCAGAATTATTTGCTGTAAGTATTGTTGATGAAATTACGATTATAAAAATTATTACACACATTTTTTTAATAAACATAACTATCTCCATGTTTTTAACAGATGTCATATTTTATCTCTGGTTACCTTATTTATTTTTGCAAGCACGATTTGCAAGAAAATTAAATTAGTAAGAACAATTTGAACAAGTTAGCTAAAACGGAACAACCAACATTAAAATTTGTAAATTGCCAAATGCGAAAACAGCCTGCCTGCCTTTAAGGCGGGGCGTCCGGTTGATTGGCTTGTTATACAATTTGATCTAATTACTCTACTTTTTTTCCCAAACTGGTGATTCCACTTTTATAGGATCATCCTTTCTTGATCTGAAATCACATATACCACCTCCATCTGCAATTGTGCCTTTCCGTACCAAACTACATTCAAAAAATTTCTGCCCGGAGTTTATCAATTAGACAGATATAAGGTACAAATTCCATTGCATTTTGTTCTTTTAAAAGCCTGACCTTTGCGCATTCAATTATATCAATTCCATAAGCATAACTAAATTGCGCGCAGGGTTTGGTTTTGTGCTGACGAGGAAACATTTTCTTTTATTGCAAGATTATTAATAAAAGTACGTATTTCTTCGGCGCCTAATTTATTTGGATGTTTTTTATTATGGAAGAAGATAAATCGCTTTATCCAGCTGACGCAGGATTTTTCATTTCGCAAGCTATAGTGCCTCACCCTTAGTGCATTACTAACCTGATCAAGAAGCTTTGTCTTTTTCACTTTGCCCCAATAAAGTATTAAAAACTATAAGTAAACTAATTTAAACAGTTCACTATGTCAAACAATAAAATCAGACAGAAGCAATATTCTTCGAACAGCTTAAAATATTTTGATTTTAGTTTAATTAACAATCGGCAAATAAATTTATTTACATTTTCAAGATCAGATTTTCGAAAGTGCAGTTTTAATTTTCTATAATAAATTTTTACAAACCCGATTATCTAAAAAAAATCGGAAAAAACGTGAAAATGAGTTTGAAGTTAATCCCATAATTAAATATCTGACATTATCACTTTTCGTTTCAGGTGTTCACACCTCCTTACCCTGCGCTTACCTTACGGCTACCCTGCGCTTATCCTGCGCCTACCTCCACGGATTTGCGGAGGGTAAGCGCCCGACTGGTGAAGGACAGGTGAAATATTATCAAAATTACCGGGGTAATTTTCCTGTAAAAAAATATTTTTTCAGCACGGCGGCAAAAAATGTCTTTTTGAGAATATAATACTGCAGATATTAAATATTTATGGAGTTTAAGTAATATGGGACGTTTATCGGGAGGAGCATTCGGTTTTCCAAGTGGAAAAGCAGGAGACGTTGTTTTCCGTGTAAGGAACGGGAAAGTAAATTTCTATGCCTGTCCATCTAAATCGGATAAACCTCCCACCGAAAAAGCAAAAAACAACAATCTGAATTTCGGGTTCTGCTCATCTTTCAGTATCGCAGTTGCTAAAATCAGAATCCTGCATGAAGTATGGTTGCACTCTTCCGCTGAGGCTGAAACCGCTCATAACAGAATTATGAAAATGAATCTGAAAAGATTAAAGCCTGACTTCGACATCTCTGCACTTCTGCTGGTGCCCGCAGAAGAGAAATTCCAAACATCAGTTATAGGCATAAACCTTGCCGGCAATAGTTTGATGATAGCGGCTCCTCCTTACAATGAATATATCTGCGGTGAAAAAATAATCTCGCTTCAGGGAGTGCTTCTTTTAATGCGTCCTGCAGATGTAAACCGGAAGCCGTATTTATTTATTCCGGTTTGTTCGAAAGATATTGCGCTCATTAACGGGGTGCCGCTGAATTTCGAAATAAAATTCACCGATCAGGAGATCGAAACAATAACATCCTATAATGAAAGGAAGGTGCTGTGCGGACTCATCATAAAGGACACTCAGAACCATCCACAGAAATTTTCGATTGAGCTTGATGCGGTGCTTTAAGAAAACCCGGCGGCAATCAAATGATGGTTGTAGAGTAAATACATAACGGAAAGGATTTCAGGAAAGATAAGAATCTGTATGTATGCACTCTTCCTCATTCGGAAATCATTCCTGCATTACTATATTAATAGTATATTATCAGAATCAGAAAGAATTAGGCCAGGCAGTTTATGAAGAACATGAATCCTGAAGTTGATATATATTTCAGCAGGGCCGCAAAGTGGCAGGAAGAGTTGAAGAAATTGAGAGAAATCAGTCTCAGCTGTCACCTGACTGAAGAATTTAAATGGCGAGCACCCTGTTATGCGTTTCAGAAAAGCAACATAGTAATAATACAGGGATTTAAAAAATACTGTGCGCTTTTGTTTTTCAAAGGGGTATTGCTGAAAGATCCAGCCGGTATTCTGATCAAACCGGGGGAAAATACACAAGCGGGTCGCCAGATCCGGTTCTCCGGTTTGAAGGAGATTGTTAAGATGGAACCTGTTCTGAAGAAATATATTCATGAAGCCGTTGAGGTGGAAAAAGCCGGCCTGAAGGTGAATTTTAAGAAATCTTCAGGGTACAAAATTCCCGATGAATTTAAAAATAAGTTAGATGGAAATCCTGCTCTCAAATCTTCTTTCAATACATTGACGCCCGGGCGGCAAAGGGCATATATACTTTATTTTTCAACAGCTAAACAATCCAGGACCAGGGAGCAAAGGATTGAAAAATATTTGCCGCAGATTCTCCGTGGGAAGGGCTTGAATGATCATTAAATCCGGCTGGGGGATAAACTATTGAGATTCGGCAGCGACAAAAGGATCGTAAGTTTATAACGAACCGAAAAATAACCCTCATCAGTTTTCAGCATAAGTTTTGTAAGGGGTGGTTAACTAAAAAAAATTGTAATCAAGCTAAGATATATTTACTTTTGCTAAACTTTATTTTTGGTTTCAAATGGACCTGATTGAATGGAGTGACCAGCTGAGGTTCCTTGTTGCGATTGCACTGGGATTCCTGGTTGGACTAGAAAGAGAAAGCAGGGAAGCCGAAATGGCTTCAAAGCTTACAGCCGGTGTAAGAACCTACACACTCATCAGCCTTTTCGGATTCGGATGTGCATGGTTATTCAGACTGGATGTTGATTTCATGATTCCGGTGGGAATTATAATAGTAGGTGCAATGACGCTTGCCGGTTACCTGGCAAAACAGAAAACCGGATCAATTGGGTGGACAAGCGAAATTGCAGCGCTGCTTACTTTTGTGGTCGGTGTTTTATGCCTGATTGCTGAAATCTGGATCCCCATGGCGCTCGGCATAGTTGCCACTCTGCTGCTGTCAGAGAAGGCACAGTTAGAGCATTACATAGTAAAGCTCGACAAGTCTGAATTCCTTGCGGTTATAAAATTTTTAATCGTCACTGTAATTATTCTTCCCGCGCTGCCGGATAAGGAATACACAAAATATAATTTAAATCCATACCGTGTCTGGCAGATTGTCATCCTGATCTCCTCAATAGGCTTTGTCGGTTATTTCTTGATGAAAAAATTCGGAGACAAAGTCGGGCTTTGGCTGTCCGGATTATTGGGCGGCATAGTATCAAGTACTGCTGTAACGCTTGCCATGGGGAACATTGCGAAAAACAATAACCTGATTGCCAGGAGAGCTTTTCGGGCTGCAATTTTAGCAAGCAGTGTAATGTATGTAAGAATTCTTTTAATAATTTATTTTATAAATCCCTTTGCGGCGTATGAAATCTGGTGGAAATTAACAATTCTGTTTCTGCTGGGGATTCTGCTGGCTGCCCTGGCCCGCGATAAGAATGAAAGTGCGATCGCAGTTCCGTTGTCATCAATTCAGAATCCGTTTGAAATAAGACCGGCCGTTATTTTTGCATTCCTTTTTGTTCTGCTGTCGATAGTTACTATATGGGTCAAACAGTTTATGGGAGAGGGGGGACTGCTGGGATTAGCTGCCATAGTAGGTGTTACAGATATTGATCCGTTTATTCTGTCCCTTATAAACAAACAAAACATTATTCCGAATATCAGCTCGGCGATAATAATTTCAATGATGAGCAATACCATTGCGAAAGGAATCTATTTTGGTTTTCTTGCCGGTGTATTAAGAAAACAGGTTGTTTTTTACTTTTCCTTATGGGCTTTATTACACGCAATATTGATTTTTATATAAAAAAGTATCAATCCCTTAATCAGCATTGTTATGCCTGATAATATTATGCTGAAAATTTTGATAGTGCTAATATGAAAGATATCAAATCTCCGGAAGAAATCGGGATTCTGGCAAATTCATTCAGGGAAAGCCGCGTGCTGTTGTCGGCATTTGAACTGAAAATTTTCACTGTGCTTGATCATCATCTGATGACCGCAGAGGAAGTTTCCGAAATAATCGGTACGGATCCTAAAGCCTCATGCAGGCTTATGAACGCACTTTGCGGAATGGGATTGCTTAAAAAGGTTAAAGGTAAATTTTATAATACCGACTTATCTTCCAAATATCTCGTGGAGGGGAAGCCCGGGTTTATGGGGAATCTTTACCACACTAATCATCTGTGGAACTCCTGGAGCTATCTGACCGACAGTGTTAAGAAAGGAAACTCGTTTAAGGGTGATCAGAACAAGGATGAAAAGGACGAATGGGTGAAGGCATTTATAGGNNTCAAATGTTAAAAACATGCTGGATGTGGGGGGTGGTTCCGCCGCTTTTTCAATGGAGATAGTTAAAAAGAATCCCTCCATCAAGGCTGCAGTTTTTGATTTGCCGCATGTAATCCCGCTTACCAAAAAATATGTAAGCGAGGCTGGTCTGCTTGACAATTTTTATTTTATCGAAGGCAATTACCTGACCGGGGATTTTGAGACCGGCTACGATCTAATTCTATTATCTGCCGTTGTTCATATAAACAGTTATGAAGAAAATAAAAAGCTTATAAATAAATGTGCTGATTCGCTGAACAGGAACGGGATGATAATAATAAATGATTTTATTATGAATGATGACAGAACCCAGCCGTATCATGGTGCGTTGTTTTCTATAAATATGCTTGTTGGTACTGCCGGCGGGGACACCTATACTGAAAAAGAAATAAGGGAGTGGTTTGAATCCGCAGGGCTTAACAATATTGAGAGAAAAACCACATCATTCGCATCCGAACTGATAATAGCTGTGAAGTAATCTTTACAAGGCTCTAATTTCCTCCATCCGATTATAATTACCGCTGGTGTTGAAAATTTAGCTTCCAGATAAAAAAACAAGCAAAATAATTTCAGTCTTAAATAAATTTGTTTCTTATTAATAAAAAGAATGAGTGTTTTTATGAAAAAATGGATTTACAACGAATCCCGGCAGACAGGTGTTGATTTTGAGAGCGAGAACGAAGTAAAAGAATATGACGAGAAATATAAAACTGTTAGGAACTATGATGAAGAAGTTAAATTTATTACCCGGTCGATTAAACTCCGTCCTGATTCTGTAATACTTGAAATCGGAACGGGAACAGGAGAACATGCCATAAGATTAGCAAGGCAATGCCGGAAGGTGGTGGCTTGCGATGTTTCAAAGACCATGCTCAGGTATGCGGAAGATAAATCGAAAAAGGCGGGGATAAATAACATTGAATTCATAAACTCCGGGTTTCTGAATAACGATTTACCCGACCGGTCATTTGATGCGGTGATAAGTCAGCTTGCGCTTCATCATTTACCTGACTTCTGGAAATCGGCTGCTATAAATAATATCTCAAGAGTTCTGAAGCCGGAAGGAATCTTTTACTTGCTTGACAGTATTTTCTCTTTTGATGTAAGGGCATATGATAAAGTAATAACTGGCATAATTGAATCAGCACGAAACCATGCAGGTGAAAGAATTGCCGACGAGATAATTGTAAATATCAGGGATGAGTATCCCACTTACGATTGGATAATCGAGAACCTGCTGATAAAAAACGGATTCGCTGTTGAGAGCAAAGTAAAATATACAGATATTATGTCCCTATATGTTTGTGTTAAACAGTTATAATTAAGCAGGTCTTATAAATATGGCCTCCGCAGGTAATGAGATCCCGGCTTCCGTTAACGGAAATCCTGAGTTTCAAATCAGCCGGTAAATATTTCACACCTGAGAAAAGCAGCTGTTATTCATATAATATTCTTGGTAATTGGTGCATAATGGCCATAATATTAGTTGTCAATAAGTAATAATTGCCTATTGATTATTAATAAATAAAGGTTGATCTTATTAGTATTAAAAGCATCCTTATTTTTAAGAAGAGCAAAAGGTAAGCCTATTTTCTCCACCTGATCAGAAAGCAGCTCTTCTCTGTTTATGACCGGATGCGGTTCCTGAAACGCAAATACCTTGTTTGGAATTTATCTAAAGCTATAAAAAATAATTAATCATTCTTTAAACAAAAAAGAAAGGTCTGCCATGAAAAAGACGGTTATCCTTTTTGCGGGTATATTATTTCTTCTGGGGTTCATTTCAATGGGCTGGGGTGTTAATACAGAAACTGCGCCTGAATCAGGAAAAGATATTTCTATTCCTGCTTCATTGGATGCTTTATATCCCCCCAAAGCTCCTGCTCCTGTTTTCTTATTTAAAATGATCGAGCTTGCCACTTCGTTTACTGCTGTCGGGGTTAATTTATTTGAATCTGATTATGATAATCTGCAGGGAAGCTTTCAACGATTTAAAAATGTTTATACTGAGCTGCCGAAAATGGTCCCTGAATGGAAAGAGTATTTTCCTGAAAAAAATATTATTGAGCTTGAAGCAGCCTTAAACTCTAAGGATATGGGAAAGATTGGGCCTGCTTTCGAAAAAATGGGCGGAGTGTGCCTCTCCTGCCACGCAGAGAATCAAACTATAGTGCAGCATAAATTTCAATGGGACGATTTCTCAAATATAAGCGTTACCGACCCGGTCAGCGGAAAGGACAACAGCTTTTCCGGATTTATGCATCAGGTCGCCTTTTCGTATGACGGGATAACCACAGATTTGATGGAAAACCAGATTGACAACTCCAGGAAACATTTTGCAGATTTTAAAAAGCGCTTCACCGCGATGAGCGAGTCGTGCGATGCCTGCCACAGTACAGAAAGACATTATTATGTTGATAACAATGTTATGTCAATGATAAATAATATCGGTGAGGAAATCGGGAAGGAAACTCCAGACATAAAGAAAATCCAGGGACTGGCAGAAGGTATTGGAATTGAAAGCTGTTATAAATGCCACCTTGTGCATCAGCCGGCCGCTCTTTCACAATATAAATTGAGAAAATCAGCAGGTACTGAATAAATAAAACCGCATCCTGCTGAACATTGTAAATCCTTTTAATGATTTTTATTAGAAGGATTTACTCTGGTATTTTTAAGTTTTCCCACAAAAACCGTTGCCGTCTATTTGTGAAAGCCAGTTTATTAAAATCGCACATTTAGCTAATTTCCGGAAGTGTCATCCAACAATTAATCTAATAATGTATACATGAAAAAAACACTAANNGCAGACATCCTTCCGATTCCTGCACCTGAAATATCATTGAATAGTGCAAACATACACATTGTTCCCAAAGACGATATCGTAAAAGATAAATTTGATGAGGTATATAAAGGAAGTCTCATTGAAATGAACGGTTATCTTGTGAAAATTACTGCGGCTGACGGGTGGAGATGGATAAGCTCACTGCGGCGTGATGATACCGGCGGGGGATCGTGTGAACTGTTCTGGGTGGAGAATCTTTCTGTACTTGATAATCAGAACTGATATGGTAAGCAGGAAGGGGAACAGCTTTTTCGGGGATATGATGTTTGCTGTTATGTCTTATGACGGGATTACTGTCGGTTTAACAGAAGTTCCGCGTGAAAAATCAAGGAAGCAAGTTACGGAATTCAAAAGCCGATTTGATGAAATGAGAGATGTCGTATTGCCTGCCATAGTTTAGAAAGATATCATTATGTCTATGATAATGTTTTTGCAATGATCAGTAATATCGGCTTGGAAATCGAAAAGGAAACTCCCGGTGTAAAGAAGCTTCAGCTCCTGGCCGAAGATATTGGTTTGTGTGAAAAATTTATAAGGAGCAATGCAGTTTAAAATAAAAAAAGCGACTCATTAAATTGAGCCGCTTTCTTTTTTTCTTTACTTCACTTGTCAGTTGCTCGAAGCAGGAAAACCGTAAACTACTGCATGTGCTATTACATAAACACTGCCGCTTAAGTTGTTAACAGTGAAAGTATAAGTCTGTCCATTCAAATCTGAAGCCTTTTTAGGATATTGTCCAGGAGCGATTGTTAATTCGTTTTGTTTGTTCCTTGGGAATTCTTCACTTCCTACATAAAGATGAACCTCTTCCAAAGTATAAGGTAAACCGGTTGATGGATTGTTTCCGTTAAGGGTATAAGTTACAACCGCTGTTGAACCATTATAATTCACATTAAGATTTCCAACCAGGGTTCCTTTGGTAATATCGCACTGACCGGCACCGGCATATATCGGCATATCGTAAACACCAGCTGTAAGCGGTCCATTTGTCCAGCCCCAACGATTAGGATTAGAGATAAATTCAGAGTAATTCGCGAAACAGCCACTCTGGTCTCCATCGAATGCAAAGGCAGTTTCGGTTTTAACTTCGAGAACCGGTGGCAGAACCACATCACAGGTAATATATATAGTGTTATACATTGCCCAGTTACCGCGCTGAACGAGTCTTGCACCATCACCCCAGCCGGTTTCGGTCTGATAAGAGCCGCCGCCTAAAGATTTACGCACTGAAGCATGAGCAGCTACAACATAGTCCTCTGGTCCGGGGCATGTAAATCCAAGCGTTGTAAAAGGAATGACTATGGTATAAGAGGTCTGTCCGGTTATGTTTCCCGATTTATAAGGGAATAAGCCGATCTGGGGATTTCCGGATTTGTTGACCGGCATGTCTGCAAGCGAGTTTCCGATGAAGAACTGAACTTCAGTAAGCTCCCACCCATTTGTTGTTGCATAGGTAATCTGAAGAGCATCGGTAGTGCCGTTATTGTCTGTATCGATGTCATCATAAGTTACCTTACCTGCATTTATGGTCTGCCCGGCATACAGAATCTGGGAAGAGTTATTTGAACCTAGTGTGCCCACCTCAACTTTATTTAAAGTCGGACCGGCAATACTGTCGATAGTGTTTTCGGTCTGGCAGGCAGTAAAAAATACTGAAGTCAAAACCGACAAGATTATAAAGAGTTTGTTTTTCATTTTCTTTCCTAAAGGATAAATAATTAATTAAATAAATTACGAACCAAACTTACAGATGATGACAGGTCGGGAGTTATCAAATATTCTGCAATAACTATAACAAATAATGCATGGGGGAGAATTGAATGGATTTTGGGTTAGAAGGCTGCCCCGATTAACCGGGTACCATTAAGATTGCAAAGAGATAATCCGTTCATTTAAAATATTGGGATGGGGTGGTATGATACTTGTCCTTGAAGCATTTGGTAAAATATGCCGGACTGTCAAAGCCGACCATAAAAGAAATTTCGCTGATGCTCCCTGCCTTTTTTTTAAGCAGATCCAGTGAATGCTGAAGCCTGATGGACATGATAAACTCGTGTGGACTATAGCCGGTCAATCCCATTATCTTGCGGTACAGCTGGGATTGGCTGAGAAATACCCCCTGGGCAAGTTCTGAAATGCTGAATTTAGGGTTCTTTATGTTCCTTTCAATAATATCAATCACTGTGCCGATGAATTTTTCATCAAGACTGTTGGTTGCTACCTCCACTGGTTTTATAACCGGCCTCTCCTTTAGGGCATCGCAGCGTTTTTCTTTTATAGTTATAAGGTTTTTAACCCGGGCCAGCAGTTCTTCAAAATTGAAGGGTTTTTGAATATAATCGTCTGCCCCTTGTTCCAAACCCTTAATTTTGCTCGCAAGTTCCGTTTTTGCAGTCAGTAGAATAATTGGGATATGGCATGTCCTGTTGTCGTTTTTCATAATTCTGCACCCCTCTAATCCGTCCATTCCCGGCAGCATTACGTCGCTTATAATGAGATCCGGAATGGAGTAATATGCTTTCTCCAAACCGACTTCAAGGGTTTCCGCGGTAATCACCTTGTAATGCCGGCCAATAATACTTTTCATAAAGTGAAGCAGGTCCTGATTGTCTTCAATGATCAAAATTATTTTGTCATTAAGGCGGATATTCGAATCTTGATTCTCCGGTTTAGCGCCTTTTGCAATAATTTCTTTGTCCAGATATTTTTCTACCGTTGATTTTCCGATGAATTGAGAAATGTTGCCAGGCTTTTCTGCGGCAAAATCGATCTTCTTATAAACCGATTTATCCAGGGGCAGGGTAATGCAAAAACTGGTACCTTTCCCCACTATACTCGTAGCCTCAATTTTGCCCAGGTGGAGAGATACTAATTCTTTAACAAGGGATAAACCGATACCGCTTCCGAGATTTTTGCTGTCAACCTGGTAGTAAGGTTCAAATATTTTGTTTAAGTTTTCTTCGGATATACCTATGCCGGTGTCTTCTACAATTATTTGAACAATGTTTGTTCTGCGTTCTGCGGTTTTCCGGTTTTCTTCTTTTTTGTCCCCTAATGGAGAGGTCACCGCCCTGACTGTTAAAGTTATTGATCCGCCCGGCAGAGTAAATTTGATTGCATTGGTGAGTAAATTTGAGACAACCTTTTCAACAATATCGAAATCAAAGTAAGCTCTAAGCTCATGGGCTGATGAATTAAATTTTAATTCAATTCCCTTATCCCTTGCCGGAAATGAAAAAGTTTTAACAAGACTGCCGATATATTTGGTTAAGTCTTCCATTACCAGGCTCAGTTTATATTTACCACTTTCAAGTTTGGAAAGATCCAGCAGCTGATTAATTAATTGCAGCAGCCTGTTTGCGTATTTTCCGATCAGTTCTAATTTCTGTGTAGCATCCGGATCAGAAAATTTATTTAAGAGATCTTCAACCGGTCCCATGATGAGCATCAACGGTGTTTTGAATTCGTGAGAAATGTTTGCAAAAAAGCGGGATTTCATTACCTCCAGCTCTTTAATTTTTTGCTCCACTTCTTTCCTGAATGTATTATCAATTATAGCGATAACATTCAGTTTTTCACCGGGCACCTCAATTGGGTTCAAACCCACTTCTGCCGGAAAGACCGTACCATCTTTTCTCAGAGCATAAACCTCCCTTCCCACACCCATTTTTCTGGACTCCGGATTTTGCCAATAGCCTGCGAAATATTTTTTGTGAGTTTTGCGGTAGGAATGTGGAATAAAATCGGGAAGCGACATCCGCTTTAATTCATCTAATGTGTATCGGAATAATGAAACACATTCTCTGTTTGCGTAAACTACTTTTCCGCTCTCATCCAACAACAATAAAGCTACAGGAGCAACATCAATGGCTTCTATGAAGAGATCGGTAAAATTATCGACCGAGCCGGAAAAAAATTTAACGCTCATAGTAATTTTCTATATGGTGCATGTAAAATAAAAATTATTTACCTTAAATGATATGTCCGTGAATGGAGTATCATAAGGCTCATAATTTAATTAATTAGCAGAACCTCATCTACCATCTTAAGAAATTCTCCCGAAAAATGTTTTCTGTTTCCTTCCCATCCTAGTGCCGGTTTCTCTCTGGCATCTGAAATAAACCAGCTGTTCCAGCTGTTCCAGGCGTCATTTTCCATTACTCCCTCATTGTAATAATACCAGAGAGTTTCCCAGCTGTCATAATATATGTGCTCGAATGCTAAATATCGCACTCTTTCCGCTTCCTTAATTTTCGCGGGATTTTTTGAGACATTTATATAAATGTTTGCAAAGTCGGGGTTTTCAATTAATAGCCGATCCCGCTCCATCATTCTTGCGTAGGCAATATTTTCGACATCTCTGCTGGTCAGCGTCTGTGACCTCCGGAATTCGTTTACTGCATAAATCAGGGATATAACAATTGCTAGTGCCGAGATTATCTCGGCAAGAGACACAATTGTCTTCAGCTCTGGTTTTTTCATATTATAGTCTCCGTTTCCTTGGTTTTAAAAATGCATGGTTTGCTAAAATAAATCTTAAGATAAACCTGAAACGTAAAAAAACATATGACTTCTGCAGAAGCCGATATTGTTAATTATAACTCATCTCTTCCAGGTAAAACGAGGCACCGGCGTTTCTGATCATAACATTTTGAGTAGAAAAATTTTTCTCCTCTCCCGGTTCAAGACTGTAGATAGATGCTTCAACCGGCTTGCCGTCCATTTTATATTTCAAAACAATATTTGTTACTACCTTGTCGCTCACGTTTTTAACGGTTCCCTGAACCGTGCCATATGTAAGCTGTGCCAGGCCGGGGGCATCGATATCCGCAGTGGAGCTGGTTGTTACTACTTTACTGGCATTTACAAGCAGAACCGGCTTTTCTTTAAGCAGGTATTGGTAAGCAAAATAACCGGCTGCCGCGATGAGAATTATTACAAGCAGTTTTTTCATTTATCTCCTGTTTTTAATGCGGGATAAAATAATCAATTAAAAGACAATATAACTTTAAATATGGCTTTATGCTGAGAGAATAATGACTACGGCAGTCGTGATAAATATTGCCGAAATCCAATACCAAGGTTTGCTGAATCTGCCTTCTTTGTTCTGCGAATAAACCGCTTCAAATACCACCATCAGGAAGGGAGGTATAGAGGCCGGCAGGTAACCGATCGGCTGAATAAGAACTCTTTTGGAAAAGAATGCAATTACTATAATCGAAATTCCGGTTGCCAGCGCAACTTGAATATGCGGGGATTTGAGTAATTTTTTAAGATTTTGCATTTCTTAAATTAATTGAAAAACCAAAGACTGGCAACCCATGCCTTGTCTGCTTTACNNAAGAATTAATCCGGATGGCTGATCTGTCGTATTTTCTGCCAATACCGGGTTAAATATACTTCACAGACTAAAAACAGATTGTTTTATGACGATAGGTCACAAATCCTTCGCCGTCGGGATATTAAATTGAATTCACAATTTAGCCCCATATCGTGTCAGATATATAAAACACGTCCCCATGATATTGTGCCGGTTTTGCAAATAAATTTTGTAAGGCACCCATTAGGCATTTTCTTAACCTGAAATAATTACCGGACAGGCAACAAACATTTTCTTGATAAAAAAGTAAAGAACAGCTCCTTAAATGATTCAATTCATGTAATGATCTGATACTGCAGAAAAACTATTAAACAAGTCAAAGTTTATTAACACAATACAACTACTATAAAGGCAGTGAAGAAATTAAAAAAAATAATTGTTATTACTACTCAACTAACTAACAATATATAAACGTATATCGAAAGGAACATAGAATGAAACAACTAACGAAAATCTTTGCCATAAGTATTGTTGCACTGCTTTTCTTAAGCGGAAACGGCATGGCACAGAGTAATGAGGAACCATTATTAATTTGCAGCTTCAACCAGGTTCAGATGTCTGACATCGGTAAAGTAAATAAAATGGTGGATTCTGTATTCACCCCGGTACTCAAGCAGCTTGTGGATGAAGGAATGATTTACAGCTTCGGACAGTTTGAGCATTACTGGGGAGATGAATGGAATCTGAATTTCTGGTACATTGCCAAGGATATGGCTTCTTTTGATAAATTCTGGGAGGAGTATGTAAGCAGGGTTAATAAAAAATATCCCGGTTCTTTTGCTGCAACCGTAAAGTATTTCCAGGCCCACAAGGATAATATTTATACAATCCGCGGTCAGTACCCGGTACCCCCGCAAGGTAAATAAAGTTAATAACCATAAAGATGTCATCTTATAAAAAGATGACATCTTTTAATTTCGATATGTCCGAACCGGATAAAGCAAATGATTTTAACGCATCAAAATTATTATCCCGCAGCGGATATTTTCACTCCGTAATCTTTTTAAGCAGCAGTGAATTAAATAATAATTTGAAGGAAACGTTTGTTGATCCTCTGAACACCGGGTTAAATCCAAGCAGAACCAGCTGGCCCTTTCCTTTTTTCAGCCACACCGCGGCGGTTTTATTTTTAAGCTGCTCCTCTTTTTCTGCATAGCCGCTCAGCAGGATATTTTCCTTTGGAAACGTTGCCAATACTCTTCTGTCCATATCAAATCTGGGGACGGAGGTTGCAAACACCGGTCTTCCTCTGAAAAACACACCGATCTTCTCCTCCAGTCCGCATGTAATCGGACTGTTCCCGGCAAGCTGTATATTAACAAGTGATCCCGCCAGGTATAAACCATTCTTCTGCAAATTTGTTGAGATGTTGGTTACGGGGAGCTGGAACTCTTCCTTATCTTTTTCTCCCCGTTCTATTAATAACGGGCCCATAAAAAGATCTGTGGAACCTCCCCAGGAAATGATAACACCCCCTTTATCGAGAAAGCTCATCAGGTTTTTTAGTCCTTCCTTCCCTATTCCTTTTGTATATTCCGGCGGGTAGCTTGTTACGTAATAAGTATCATCCGATTTGTACTTTCCTTCCATCAGTATTGATTTATCTTCATCAGGAAAAACAACAACGTCGTAATTTTTAACAAAATCGGTTTTCTCGAAATCTCCCGGCTTAACCACTTTATAAGTAATATTGTAAGAATCAAAAACGAAGCGGGTCCACCCGGCATCCATATCATGAAAGTTTGTCTCCACCAGAGCAATGCGCGGCATACTGACCTTTTCTAATTTAAAGTCAGAATAATCTGTCAGGTAAATCGGATCAACAGCTAAACCGTCGGCCAGGTTACTCACTTTTTCTTTATTAGTCGCTGTTAACGGGATAAGAAAGCTTCCCGCGGGAATTACTTCTCCATTAATTTCAACTTTACCGGCTAATCTTTCAACGGTCAAACCCGCTGCAATGCCGGTGAATGCAGCTTTATAGCTTTCATTATTATTTGCGCTGAAAAGATAAGCTTTCGGCTCAAATCCCGGATCCGCTTTTATACTGAAGGGCGATACTGCTTTTTCCAGGTCAGATTCAGAAATTGTTGCTTTTTCATTTATCTCTACAGCAGCAACGCCTTTGTGGAGAGGTAGCGACCAGGAAGTTATATCATAAGGTTTTATAATTTCTCCATTAGGAGTATAATGGCGGACAGGATACTTCTGCTTTTCCATTACCTCCTTAATAAATGAGCGGAACGGTTGTGCCAGCGGAATTACCGCATCACCGGCAGTATATAATCGATTATTTATTGTTAGGCTTTTTTTAAGAAAGAACACATTCACCCCATGTTCATTAAGGAGATTTACTAATGCTACATATTCGCTTTTATCATGCTGCTGCTTTGGAAGAATGTAATAATAAGGCGGTTTTGTACTCCCTTTTTCAACTTCTTTTTTACAAAGATCGTTTCTGAATTTCAATATCTCCTTGCGGTTTGAAGCAGCAGTTTCAAGAATGGAATTTGTCGACACAATTTCATATTCAACTATGTCGCCCAGACGCCACCAGCCGCCTTCCCACGGTTCGGGCATATTTATGCTGATTTCATATTCCGAGAGACCCTTGCCGCCCACACTTAACTCGTTTTGCTCAATGTATATAGGTGTGGCATAGTTTACAGAAGCGGCTTCGGTCAAAAACCCGATGACGTTCTTCCATATACCCGTTGTTGTGGAGCCGGGCCAGTAATCATCAAAAAGATAACGCTGCGATACTCCTTTCAGACCGGCCCTTGTCATATCGGTTGTTAAGTTTGATCCGAATATACCGACCCAGTTCCATATTCCTGCATCGATATTTTCCGCGATCGGATCATGCGGAGGGGGAACAAAATAACGCGGACCGGTGGAACCCATTTGATGTTTTTCCACCATTACCTGCGGGAACCAGTCTATATCGCTTACTCGTGATATTGCTCTGGTGTCTTCCTGTGTGAGAGTAACAAAATCGCGGTTGTTATCGTGCCCCACATACTTATGATAAACACCGGGCATTGAACTTCCGTCGTATTTGGTGTTCTTATATTTTTTATAATGCTCAACTATCATATCCATACCGTCGGGGTTATGGCAGGGGACCATCATATAGACAGAATTTTGCAGGAAGCTCAGTTTTTCCGGATCACTTGTAGTGGCAAGGTCAAAAGCTATCAGTGCCGCCGCCTGGCTGGGCCCAACTTCACCGGAATGCATGGAAAGGGTCCCCAGCACAAATACCTTTCCTTCAGAGAAATATTCCGATCTCTGTTCTTCAGTAAGATTTGGGTTCAGTGCCAGCTCCCTGTTAATATTTTTAAGCTTATCCAGATCTGAAATATTTTCAGCCGAAGAGATAAATGCAGTATACATCGGTTTTCCCATGGGGGATCTGCCGATATCAACGAGTTTAAGTCGCGGAGAAGCTTTCTCAATGATCTGCAGGTAAGATATAAGTTCTTCATATGTAAAAAGTTTTCCGTCGTCTCCCGGTGTAAATCCAAAAAATTCTTTGGGAGTTTGAACACTGTTTACAGTTTGCGGAAACAGCTGAACAGCGAACAGAAAAAAGAAAAGTGGGACGTAAACCAGCTTTAAATTAAGTTTTAACATTATCACTCCGGATTTATAATTATGGGACAGCACAAATAAGCTAATTCAGATTAAAATATTATTTATGATTCGTTACCCGAAAAGCAGATCAATAATAATCAGTTTTTTATAAATATCAAATAACTGATTTTAAAAGCGCCGCACCTGTTCTTTCTTTGTAAAGCTATTTATAATTTATACCTTCAGTTAATCGGTTTTTATCAATACACAATTAATGGACATGGAAAATCCGCGCGCCCTTGCCGGCGCAAGAAGTTGATGCATGAAAGAAATATTGTTTAACCTTAACCGCATCAGCTACAGGAAAATAATCTGGATAATAGCAGTAACCGAGACAATTCACAATTTAGAAGAAGCACTCTGGCTTCCGGACTGGTCAAAAACTGCGGGAGCATGGCATTCCCCGGTGGGGGAATTTGAATTTCGCTTTGCGGTAGCTTTAGTAACCCTGATTTTTTACTTGGCAATATACTACTTTACGAAAAACGACAATAAATTTTCGAAATATCTTATATCCGGTGTACTTATAGTGATACTTCTGAATGTGTTTGTTCCGCATCTTGCCGCTACATTTATACTGGGCAAATATGCTCCCGGAGTTGCGGCCGGAGTAATATTGAATATACCTGC
>DJMM01000004.1 GCA_002435365.1 Ignavibacteriales bacterium UBA6490 | reverse complement strand
AACCATACCGCCGATACCCATTTTCTGATACCCCTCCTCAACAGCCATGAATCTCACCTGTGCTTCAACATCAGAATTGAAATGCGCCCTGCCGATCCCCACAATATTATTATTGTCGTCACAAACCATTATGTGAATGGAAGATGCTTCAAGATCGTCTTTTTCACTGCCGGCAGGCTGGTCCCAAGGCTTTCGCAGCATTCTCCACCTCAGATCATAATATTTTTCAAATTCCTGTTCAGTAACAGGCGATGTAATTCTTAAGGTCATTGATCAATTTCTTCCGGTTCAGATTCATCCATCCTGTCCACCAGGTCGGCAGGAAGGCTTTTTGTGGCTTTTGCCCCCAGTTTCTTTATATCTTCCGCTCTTTTTATGAGGTTGCCGCTTCCCGTGGAAAGTTTTTTCATGGCATCCTCATAAGCTTTCCTGGTACCCTTGATTTTATTTCCTATTTCAATAAGATCTTTCAGAAGACCTTCAAACTTATCATATAGTGCGCCGCTCTGCCTTGCAATTTCAAGTGCATTGCGGTTCTGCTTTTCCTGGCGCCATATGCTGGCAATTGTCTTTAGTGTAGCTAAAAGCGTTGACGGACTGACAAGTACAATGTTCTTTTCAAATGCTTCATTGAATAAACCGATATCATACTGAACGGCAAGACTGAATGCGGGCTCAACCGGCATGAACATTAATACAAAGTCCAGGCTCCGCAGCTGATATAATGTCTGGTAATTTTTCTGGTTTAAATTTTTAATATGGTTTCTCACACTGATTATATGATCCTTCAGCGCAGCTTTTTTATCGGTTTCGTCTTCTGACGAACAGTACTTTTCATAACCAAGCAGGGAAACTTTTGAATCGATTATGATACATTTATTTTCAGGCAGGTTAACAATAACATCGGGTTGAAATCTTTTCCCTTCTTCACTCATCAGACTTTCCTGCACAATGTATTCCCTGTCCTTTACCAAACCGCTTTTTTCAAGCACCGATTCAAGAATTACCTCTCCCCAGTTACCCATTGTTTTGGACTGACCTTTTAAAGCAGATGTAAGATTACTTGCCTCCTTTGTGATCTGCAGATTCAATTCGTATAGATTTTTTATTTCCCTCTCCAGAGAAAATCTCTGCTTACTCTCCCGGTCATATGTCTCTTCAACTCTTTTTTCAAAATCCTTTATTTTATCATTCAGCGGTTTAAGAATACCTTCAATATTATTTTTATTCTGTTCAGTAAATATTCTGCTCTTCTCTTCAAGAATACTGTTTGCAATATTTTTGAATTCTGCAGAGAATTTTGCCTGAAGCTCTTCAATTTCCTTCCTGTTTTCCTCCAGTCTGGTCTGTAAATTACGATTATCGGCATTTATTGAAGCAAGGTTTGAGCTAAGTGAAACATTTTTCTCCCTCTCTTTCAGTATTTCTTCCTGGATGGAACCCATACTCTCCTGCAGAATAGTATTTCTTTCCTCAATCCTGTTTTTCTCAATAAGTGCCGACTGCTGTTTTGATTTGAGNNGATAAAAGTAAACAGGAAAGAATTTAATCAGGCAGGCAGAATTCACTTAACCAGGGATTATACTCTGCTTGGTATTCTGGTCCGGCTCTTTCCCAATTCTAACCCGATTCTAATCCGATACTGATCCGATTTTTGTCATGCCAGTCCCGGATCAGAATCCTGTTTGAATCACTTCACAATTGCCGGATAAACACAATTGCTACTTAAGCAGGATCAGCTTTTTTGCGCACCTTCCTTTTGATGTAGAAAGTGAGTAAATATATGCCCCGCTCGAATATATTCCCGAATCAAATGAGAGAATAAGCTCATAGGTACCCCGTTTTTTAAATCCTTCATCAAGTATACCGATCCGCTCGCCGATGACACTGAATAGTTCAACTTTAATTTCATCATCGTTATCCAGAGCATATTTTATTGTTGTAACCGGATTGAATGGATTAGGATAATTCTGGTACAGTTGTGCACTCAGAGGGGGGTCCGGATAGATTACAGGTTTACTGATCTGCTCGGCAAAATCCCTGAATATATTAATCATGGATGTATCAGCAAGATTAAATCCGAAACCGTCACTATTGTTTACATCTGCATGAAGATATTGCCACACCACCGCCGATCTGCAGTTCCTGGTTTGAATTTCGTTAAGCCATCCCTTATATGCTGCGGCCTTATCATTTCTGCTACCGAATTCAGAAAGCAGGGACGGTCTGGACAGGTTTTCCGCAATATTAAAATGCTCCTTTATCCAGTTTCTTCCTGCTGCCGGATGGATACCCCATCCCTCTGTATATAAATGGAATGACCCGTAATCAATCTCCGGGATAGTCAGATTCCTGGAA
Organism: Ignavibacteriales bacterium UBA6490; assembly: GCA_002435365.1. Lineage (GTDB taxonomy): Bacteria > Bacteroidota > Ignavibacteria > Ignavibacteriales > Ignavibacteriaceae > UBA6490. The sequence continues at coordinate 48,232 of DJMM01000004.1, read as the reverse complement.
TAGCTTGTACCCTTGTATCCATTGAATAAAAAGTCGGAGCTGTTGTAAAACAGGTTTATATCGGAGTACAGGTTCCTGTTATCATCCTCCCCTACCTCACCGGTGGTAAGAAGATGATTCCGGTCAACAGACTTAAAGAACGCAGCCATTTCCCTGTACCAGTTGTATATAACTGCTGCATCGGAATTTTCGTTCGAGGCTTCATTTACCAGTTCAAACGAGAAAATTGCACCCTCGTCTTTATATGCAGTATTTGTATAAACATTAACCCTGCGGAGAATATAACCGACATAATTTTTATACCAGGTTTTAAGGGAATCATTTGTAAAAAAATCGTTCTTTGAAAAATTCCTGCTAAGATATTTTCTGCCCCAGCTTAAATACTGGGGTATACCGCCGAAGTGCGGATTATTATTCGCCAGGGTAAGGATAAGTTTAATTTTTTTCTCTTTTGCTTTAAAGACTACATAATCGAGAGCTTTTAAAGCATTCTCGTTGAATTCATACGGCGATGGGCGTATTACAGAACGATTTTCCATACTATCCGCTTCATAAAATGCCCAGGTCCTTACAACCTTTGCACCCGATTCGTTAGCAGCATCGAACACCTCGTCGGTAATATACATCCTTCCCAATGCGGCTTCCGAAAAAAGGTAGTATGCATTAAAGCCAAGGAAGTTGAAATCAGTTTCGCCTTGCCGGAAGCGGTTATTTTTAACGTTAATGAAATCCTGGGCAGATACATACTGAATAAATATCGCTGCCAGCAAAAATGTCAGTTTGTAAATCATTGAATGAGCTGATAATATATTTTACGGAAAATATGTTATAAAAATAAGATTTGAAAGAGATTTATTAGAAAATCATCAATCTGCAGCGGTAAAACTGAGGCTTCGTACCGTTTACAAAAAAATATCAGGCGGATACTAAATTTTTACATTTTTTTGACAATTAGGGGAGGTTCAAATGTTAGGTTTGACCCACAGAGACAATAAAAGGAGTAAAAAATGAAAAATTTTGTAAAGTTCTTTTTAATATTTATTCTAACTGCGGGAACACTTTCCGGGCAGACAGACGAATTAACTATATTATACCTGGGGGACACTCACTCCTGTCTTGCCCCGCTTGGTCCGCGTAATCCTGATCTTACAGGAACACAGGGCGGCATTGCACGGGCTGCATCGGTAATCGGTTATTATGAAAGTTCACCGGGAAACGTTTTAACCCTGCACTCGGGTGATTTTTCAATAGGGGATCTTTTTTACAACGTATATTTCGGTGTTCCGGAATTACAGATATTAAACAGTCTGGGTGTCGATGCCATGACTGTCGGCAATCACGAATTTGATCTCACTCCTTCCACCCTGGCAGGAGCTTTGAATGCAGCTTTCGGCAATCCGAGCAGCGGATTCCCGCTTCTCTCCGCAAATGCTGATATCAGCTCCTTTCCGGCACTGAATCCCTATATAAGTGCATATACAGTAAAAGAATTCGGAGATCTGAAGGTTGGCATATTCGGATTAACTACCCATGGAACAATGCTGCTTTCAAATCCTTCCCCGGTTGTTATCAGCGATCAGTTTATACAAACCGCAGGAGCAATGGTTCAGCAGCTGCTGACTGTTGAGAACTGTGATTTTATAATCTGTTTGTCACATTATGGATTTTTAGCCGATCAGGCGATTGCTGAATATGTACCGGGAATTAATTTAATCGTTGGTGGGCACGATCATTACCTTATAGAGCCATTAAAAATCGGCAACACCTGGATTGTCCAGGCGCAATCCAATTATAAAATGATCGGAAAAGCAGTATTCGAGATTAACGGCAGTTCCGCCACACTTGCCGGCAATGAGATGATACCGCTGGATGAAAACATACCTGAAGAAGCAACGGTTAAAGCCACAGTCGATTTTTTAACTGCAGATATTGAAGACACTTATGGTCCGGTTTACACTCAGCAGATTGCGGTTTCGAACACTTTTCTTGAAGAAGTTGCGAAAGATGTTGATAAACCGGGTAATCACACCACGGCAGCAGGTAATTTTATTACCGATGCTATGAAGTGGAAGACAGGCACCGACATTGCAATTGAGCCGGGCGGAAGCATAGCCCAGCCGGTTTACAGGGGCCCCATTACAGCAGCTGATTTATTCAGAACAGTCGGTTATGGTTTTAATACAGATAATGGTTTAGGGTTCAGGCTGGTAACATTTAATATATCAGGACTGGAACTTTACACTGCTATCGAAACCGTTCTTGCCTCCCTTACTGACGATGAATTCCTGCCGCAGTTTTCGGGATTAAAGCTTCAGTATATTCCCGACGCTCCGGTTGGACAGAGAGTTGCTTCAATACTTATTAATAAGCAGCCCCTGAATCCGTTCGGATCATATTCGGTTACCGCTAACGAGCTTATTCCGATGATCCTTGATGAATTCAGCATCACCTATTCAGATTTGCAGACTTTTTCCGGGTACTCGGAGTTCCAGCTTCTGACAGAATATGTTAATGCCATTGGAAACAGGATTACTCCTGTAAAAGATGCGAGGGTTATAGCGATAGGATTCGAGAAGGATTCGCCTGAACTGGCCCAGACAGATGTTCCAGCTGAATTTACGATTGCACAGAACTATCCGAATCCGTTTAATCCTTCCACCACCATTGCTTTCTCTCTACCTATGGATGCAAAAGTAAGATTAAGCATTTATAATATTCTGGGTGAGGAAGTTGCGGTACTGCTTGATGATTTCAGGCCGGCTGGTGAATACAGTGTTGTCTGGAATGCAGACAGCAATCCCGGCGGTGTTTATCTTTATTCTATAGCCGGAGAAGGATTCTCAATTACAAAGAAAATGATTTTATTAAAGTAATGATTATTGATAATCTATTTTTAATAATGTAACTTATAATTGTTCTTTGAAACTGCCGGAAAATTCAGGACTGGAATGGAGTCAATTAACAAACGACAAATAAAGTTTCTTCTTGCGTCAGCAGCTATAATTCTGCTGAGTTTTCCGGCAGCCGTCTATGTTTTAGACAAAGCTGATCTTCCCTTCAGTGTATACACCCACAATGAATCAATAATAGTAAAAAAAGTATCTGATAATGTTCCCGGTCTTCAGATTAATGACCGGATCGTTTCCATTGACGGTATATATATAACTTCAAGGGAAGGCATTGAAATATTAATGGATTCCAGGGATATCGGAAAAGAAATAAATTTGAACATTCAGCGGGGTGGTGAAAATTTCGATCTGGCCGTAAAGTCCGTTCCTTTCTATTCAGCTACATCTGTTGCATTTCAGCTTTTCACGTCGCTGATATTTATCGTACTGGGATTATTTGTGCTGATTAAATGTCCGGCAAACAGGGCGGCGGAATTATTTTATGTTTCAATGCTCGGTGCTGCAGCAATAATGATTATGACCTGGGGAAAATACAGTCTCACTTTCGATCTGAGTCATATAACCAGGATTATATTTCAAGGTGCTTATCTTTTTACACCGGTTGTATTTGTGTATTTAAGTCTTGCTTTCCCGGTTGATAAATTATACAAATTCAAAAAACATCTCAGGGTCTTTTCGCTGTTCTCATTGATATTATTTATTCCCTGCACATTAACTTTTTATAACGCTGCAGTTAATCAGAATGCGAGTAATATTAATCTCTACATAAATGTATATAATCTCAGCCGGTATTTTTTGGCGGCAAGCGTAATTATCTCAATTTCGGTTTTCATAATAAATTATTTGAGTTCAGAGGACCCGGTTGAAAGGAAGAAGCTCAAGTGGCTTATCACCGGATTTATTGTCGGACCTCTGGCATTTATCATGCTTTGGGTGCTTCCCCAGGCTTTCTCTGATTATGCATTAATTCCTGAGGAGCTGGTATATTTTCTGATGCTGTCGGTACCTGTATGCTTTACAATAAGCATAGTTAAATACCATCTTCTGGACATTGATTTTATAATAAACAGAAGCATAATATATTCAATCCTTGTAGCCGGAATAATCCTTACATATTTTGCGATTGTTCTTGGAATAACATGGTTCTTCAAAAGTGCGGATATATCAGTAATCTCAGCGCTTTCGGCGGTATTTGTAGCATTCCTGTTCAATCCCCTTAAAAACCGTGTGCGCAGTTTTGTAAACAAAAAGTTTTTCAGGGTTCAGTATAATTACAGGAAGGCAATAAATATGTTTTCCTCCCAGCTTAAGGAGATCAATGATGCACTCTCGCTGGCCGATGCGGTTATCTCCGGAATATTGAAGCTTATTCCAGCTGAAAAAATTGCACTGATAGATACATCCGATTCCGGTAAGCCAGTTATATTATCAGAAAATAATTTCAATGAATCCGACTTCCGTTTTCTGACAGAGAACATCCTGGTTAAGTATACATTATTAGAGAATATCATCGTTCCCGACGCAGTGGAACCGGGAATAGATTTATTTCAGCAGGAGCCGCTGCTCAGGGAAATCGGTATTCCGCTGGTAATGCCGTCACTTCTGTTCAGCGGAAGGATCTATCTCGTTCTTGCTATGGGGAGTAAAAAATCAGCGAAAAGATATTCGGCTGAAGATCTTGATCTGCTTAGCAATGTATTGAACACTGCATCATCGGTAATTGCAAGAATAAAGCTTCAGGAAGATCTTATTATTAAAAATCTTGAGGCTGTAAAGCTGAAGGAGATCAACAGGCAGAAATCATTGTTTGTTTCGACGGTTTCCCATGAACTTAAAACTCCCCTTACCTCCATCAAAATGTATTCTGAATTGATCCAGGGAAAGCAGGGTTTTGATAAAGAGAAAATTAATAATTTTGCGGAATACATCGAGGGAGAATCGGAACGGCTTACCCGACTTATCAACAACGTTCTGAATTTTTCAAGTATAGAGAAAGGTGTAAAAATATACAGCAAAGAGCCGGTAGAGTTAAACCAGATACTTAAAAAAGTCCTTTCCATAATGAACTACCAGGCAAAGGTACAGAAATTCACAATACATGACTTCTTGGAAGAGAAGGAAATGACAATCTATGCTGATGCCGATGCTCTTATCGAAGTATTTATAAATCTGATTAGCAACGGAATAAAATACTCACCCGGGAAAAAGTTTATGAATATTTATTCAGGGGAGGAGGGGGAAAACTATACGGTTACATTCCAGGATTTCGGTATCGGAATTTCGGAGGAGGATCAGAAAAATCTGTTTGCCCCTTTTTACAGATCAACTGACGCATTAAAATTGAAAATCCCTGGCACAGGACTGGGATTATCGATTATCAGGCATACTGCCGATGCACATAATATAAAAATAGAAATTAAAAGCAAGGTATCTGAAGGAACAACTATTAAATTAATTATTCCCAAATTTCAGAGAGAATTTTATGAAGAAAATACTGTTGATTGAAGATGATCCTGCAATCCTGAATGGAATTACGGAAACCCTCAAGGCTGAATTTTATGACGTCACATCAGAGGCGGACGGAGAAAAGGGATATAAAACAGCCAAAAAGGAAAAATTTGATTTAATTATTCTTGACCTGATGCTTCCTTTTAAAGATGGTTTTGAAATATGCCGCGACCTCAGGAAAGAGGAAATTTTAACACCGATAATAATGCTGACAAGTAAAAAGGATGAGGTTGATAAATTAGTCGGCCTGGAAATGGGAGCAGACGATTATATTACAAAACCTTTCAGCCTCAAAGAGCTGCTGGCAAGAATTAAAGCAGTCCTCAGACGATCGCAGAACTCTGTCTATGAACCGTCAGAACTGAATTTTGGTTCCATCAGTATTGATTTTAAAAAGCAGGAAGCTTTTAAAAACGGTCAAAGCATTAAACTTTCGTCAACAGAATTCAAAATAATAAAATATTTCTTTCAGCATGAAGGTGAGGTAATTTCACGCGACCAGTTCCTGGATGATGTATGGGGGTATGATTCATTTCCTACAACCAGAACTGTGGACAATTATATCCTCTCCATAAGAAAAAAACTGGAAGATGATCATGCAAATCCGCAACATTTTTTAACAATACATACCGCGGGTTATAAGTTTCAGAGATAAAAACAGAAAACAGGGACGATACCTCCTCCTGAATTTCATCCTGCCGTCACATTTTATCAGTCCGCTGCCTTGCCGGTATCAAAATAAAATTATAATAATTATCTTTTGGAAATAAATTTAAGGGAATTATGATTAGAAAATATGCCCACATTATATGGGACTGGAACGGCACGCTTTTTAACGATGCTGAATTGTGTGCAGATGTATTCAGCAATCTTCTGAAGAAATACGGACATTCCCCGGTAACCTTCGAAGAATACAGGGAAATATTCACTTTCCCGGTAAGAAATTATTATGAAACCTCCGGCTTTGATTTCAGCAAACATTCGTTTGAAGTTGTTGGCAGAGAGTGGATGGATGAATATGAAGAAAGAAAAAAATCCTGCAGCCTTTTTGAAGATACCGTTGAAACACTAAGTTTCATAAAATCACTGGGTATCAGTCAGCACATTCTTTCAGCTTATCCCGAAGAGTCACTGAACCGGATGGTTAAAATTACAGGTATTGAAAATTATTTCAGTCATATTGTCGGTCTTGACCATATTTATGCAACCGGAAAGACCGATCTCGGTTTAAAACTAGTAAAGCAGCTGAATACCGATGGTAAAATTCTGTTCATTGGGGATACCGTACATGATTTTGAAGTAGCTCAGGCAATCGGTGCCGACTGCATCCTTATTTCAAATGGCCACCAGGCTGAAAGTAAACTTCTGGAAACAGGTACGATGGTACTTGACAGTCTTTCTTCCCTTATAAGTAAATAAAAAGAACCTGATACTCAAAACGGGTATCAGGCTTACCCTGTTTAAATCATAATGCCGGAAAAGATTATCGGAAAGAGCTGCCCCTAAACTGCTGCATTAAAATCAGTTTAACCGATGCATCACCAAATGCTATCCGATATTTAAAGGTACGGAACAGTAAAATGTAGTGCCTTCCTGCGGCGAGCTTGTAAATGAAATTCTGCCTTTCATATAATTCTCACAAAGGAGTTTCATACTGTACGTGCCGATGCCTCTGTCAAATCCCTTCGTGCTGAATGAGCGCTGGAATATCTGCAGCTGTGTATTTTTTTCGATATATCCTGAATTATGCACCCAAAACTCCATATACTCATTGACGCGCCTGCAGCCAATCCTGATGCAATCCTTGCCTGGTGATGCTTCAACGGCATTTTTCATCATATTGCTAAGTACTCTTCTCAGCAGCACTTTATCTGTAAAGAAATTCATAGTATCGGATTCAGGGTCAATAATAATTACTTTATCCTTCGAATATAAATTAAACTGCCCCTGGATATCCTTCACCATTGCAAATGAATTAATTTTGGAAAGGTTTACATTAAGCTCGTTGTTTTCTGCCGCATAAATATCTCTCTGCACACAGATTTCCTCAACAAGTTTTTCACTCATTCTGATAAGGTGTTCTTTGTATTCCCCGGCTTCATTTAGCTCGGGATCTTCAAAACTAAGGGCAAGTGCTTTAACGCTGCTGGCAGTATTAAGCAAATCGTGAAAGAAAATCCTTTCCAGATTTTTCCTTCTCTTCTCGTTGCTTATGTCTGTTATTGATAATATTGTAAAACTATCCCGGTCTACTTTCAGGGGGGATGAATAAATCCTCAGATCCAGTGCTTCGTTATCACTTTTTATTATTCTGCATTCCTGGGCATCAGGAATATTATTAGCAGATGTATTTATTGCCTGCAACGCTCCGCAGGTTGTACAAAATTCAGTTGTACCGCACCGGTTTGGCGCTTCTGTGGCATGCTTGCAATTGAAAACCTCCCCGGGAAGCATTCCAAAAACATCCTGTATATCTGCTTTACCCGCCATTTCAGTAAGAGCCTGATTGGAAAACACTATCCTTCTCTGGTGATTGAGAATCATTAATGGAACAGGTATGGCTTCAATAACTTTCATTAAAAGCGGGGACTGAGCAAAATGATCAGACAGCTGTTTTATATTATCCTTTAAGGGATCATTTTTTACGGAATTTATGTCAAGATCTCTGTTCATAATCAAATTATAAAATTAAATTACTAAGTTACTAATATTTCTCTACAACATATATTTTTTCAGATTTTTCCCGGGAGATACTATTCCGGACCACCCCATACTCTGTTTTCCTGGTATTATAACCAATATCTGTATTTTCAGACCGGATAATCTTTCCAGCTTAATTGATCAAACATCCAAGCAATTACATCAGAAAAAGGCCTGATTTTATTCAAATTACTGTACTTTACTTCATTTTCCTGCCGGGATATCGNNAAAAAACTTTACTTCTTTCATTAAATTTTTCATATTTTAACCTGTAGCAATTAAATTATTCCGGAGAACTACATGAGTAAAAAATTCTTTGTTGTCTTTAACCAGGGGAAATGGTTTGTAAAGGAGAACGGTAAGCAAACTCCGCTGGCATCATATCCTCACAAAGAAGAAGCATTAAAGCGTGCAACCGCAGAAGCTATGCTTCACGAGGCCGAGCTTGTAATTGAAAACGAGGACGGTAAGTCCGAAACCAAAGTATTTACAAATCATCCCACGGTATAACCGGTTGCTGAATATTATTCTTCCTTCCGGTTGTATACACTTCTATAAATAAGCAGCGCTACTGCAGCTGTAACTCCAATCCCTGCAAAATAGTACCAGATATAATGAGCATTATCATAAGCGTGAACAAGTTGTTCAGCACTCAATCCTGCCGGATCAGGAGCATAAGCCGATAACAGATATCCGCTGATTCCAAAACCCAGCAACGAAGAGAGAAATGAATGCAGGTGTGAAAATCCAAGGTACAAACCTTCTTCTCCTTTCGGCGCCTGCAGCGAAAAATATTCGAGATATCTGGGGGAGATAAAACATTCGGCAAGTCCCTGTACTACTATTCCTGCGATCATCATTACGGTAACCGGATGTGCAGTAAATAATCCCAATATCGAAACTGACTGACCAGTAAATGATTCCAGTATCGAACTCGAGGCCATCAGCAGTGCCGATACCGGCATCAGAAACATACCCACAGCCATGGAGGAAACGGCTTTCACCTTTCTCATCATATTTGTTATAAAGACCACCAAGGTAAGAACAACAAACGGATTTACATTTGCAATCCACTCCGGTGATGCTCCTTCACCTACTATTCGAAGCACATACTTCGGCATAGTAGCATAAAGCTGATGCTGTATTATCCAGAAACCTGTAACAATTATAATAAGAAGCAGCAGCCTGATGTTGGTTACTACTCTTATAAATCCCGTCCAAACTTCGCTGAATGTTTTCCCCTCTCCGGCAGTACTTACATTCCGGTAGAAAAAGAACACTGTTATTAAAGCAATGAAAGTCATTATGGCAGCATAGAAATTTATTGCTTCCAGCCCGAGTTCAAGCCTGATAGGATAGGCAAATGTTTTACCGAGAAATGCACCAACATTCACCATTCCATAAAAAATGGAATAACCTTTCGCCCTGGTAGCTTCATTTGTTGTCTTTGCCACTGTACCGGTTATAATCGATTTAATGAACGAACCGCCGAACATAAGAATGATAAGCGAGGGAAGCACAACTGCTTTGTAGGGAAAAGCGCCCAGACTAAAGTAGCCCAGGGTAAGAAGTGAAAAAGCAAGAATGATTGCATTTCTGAATCCTATTTTATCAGCGAATGCACCCGTAAACGGCGGGAGGAAATAAAGACCAGCTGAAAACACACCGCCTATCCATGCAGCTTCGATATCATCAAATCCAACTACCCTGGAAAGATATAATGTTATTGCAATAAATACCGCATAATATGCTGCCCGTTCAAATAACTCCACCACGTTGGCAGTCCAGAATGCCTTTGGAAATTTCCAGGATTTTGATTCCGGTATCTCACTCCGGGAATCTTGTTGTAATTCGCTACCGCTCATTTATTATATTCCTTAATTTGAAAAAATTCCCCGATTAAGGGAAAGATTTGTAATAATGGCAGGTTGTAAGAAAACCTGATATTTAAATTATAATATATTAAAAAATCGGAAACTTCTTCAATGGATTTTAATTTCACATTTTTTTTTGTGAATTGATAACCCCGGAACAATTTGAAGCGGCAATTCATAACAGGGGAAAACAAATTCTACTATTCAAGTACACCTGGTATTCTGGTGTTAATGCATATGCCTGTGCACCCTCTCAGCTCACAGATTAAAGAAAACATTAAGTGGAGTAAAGCTGGTTTTAACTTTGGCGATACAATACAGTAACCGATGAAAATTATTTGAATCATTGGTGCGTTGTCAATTATTGATAGGGTGCTATAATTGCCCTTGATCACTTTTCCGTATTAAATTATGCTTAGCAGGCGACCGGTTTTCGCATACCATACGGTTACCTTGCACAAATCTGTGGAGATAGGCGGAGGATAAGCGCAAGGTAGGCGTAAGGTAAGCGCAAGGTAAGCGGTACATAACCGGAAAATTGGCTTTAATGTGCTTCTCAGAGAATTATATTAGGAAGTTATGAATTGTGGCATAATAATGGATTTCTATCTGTAAATTAAATACAAAATGAATTATATTTGTTATTTATGCAATAGTTTGAACTATGTCAGGTAAAGAATTACTTAAAAAATACAATAAACCGGAAAATTTCTTCAACAGGGATTTAAGCTGGATTGAGTTTAATAAACGAGTGCTGGATGAGGCCTTTAAACCTGATCAGCCTCTGCTCGAAAAAGTAAAGTTCTTATCAATTTTCTTCTCAAATCTGGATGAATTTTACATGATAAGAATATCCGGTCTGAAAGAACAGGTAGCAGCGAACGTTCTCGAACCAACAATTGATGGTCTGAGCCCGATCCAGCTGCTTTCTAAAATCGAGAAGAAACTGCAGCCGATGCTTAACGAGGCTCAGAATTATTTTTCCGGGGTAATAGTACCTTCTCTTAAAGAACATAATATTTTCGTCTACGAATATGATGAACTGACGGATAAGGAACAGGAAAAGCTTAATGATTATTTCAGAAAAGAGGTTTACCCTGTACTAACTCCGCTCGCATTTGATCCGGGAAGACCATTTCCTTATATATCAAACCTGAGTTTAAGCCTGGCTATTCTTGTAAGAAAGCCGAATGGAGAAGAGCATTTTGCCAGGGTTAAAATTCCAAGCATCCTGCCCCGGCTGCTTCAGATTGACGGTATTCTTAATACTGAAAAAAAATCAGGTTCAAACGGTAAGTTTTGTGCAAAGTTTATGTGGCTTGGCGATCTTATAAAAGAAAACCTTGGTACTTTGTTCCCCGGACTTGAAGTAATTGAGGCACATCGATTCAGAATTACCCGCGATACGGATCTTGAACTGCAGGAAGATGAAGCAGATGATCTTTTAAAAGTAATAGAAGAAACTATACGCCAGCGCAGGTTCGGCAGCGTTGTTCGTCTTGAAGTTGCAAGTAAAATGCCAGCGTTTATGCTAGAAACGCTTATGGAAAACCTGGAGATAAGCAAGGAGGATGTTCATATTGTGGAAGGTCCTCTGGGTTTGAGCGATATAATGACTTTATATGATCTCCCGCTTCACCAGCTGAAGGTAAAATCCTACTATCCGATTGTACCCAGAACTTTTGATGATGAAGAAGATATTTTTTCGGTCATCAAGCAGAAAGATATTATTCTGCACCATCCTTATCACTCATTTACACCGGTGATCGAGTTTATTAAAAAAGCATCAAAGGATCCGGATGTTCTTGCCATAAAGCAAACACTTTACAGGGTGGGTTCCAACTCCCCTGTTTTAAAATATCTTATTGAAGCTGCCGAAAGAGGTAAGCAGGTTGCCGTACTGGTTGAATTAAAAGCACGGTTCGACGAAGAAAATAACATTTTCTGGGCAAGAAAACTTGAAAAGGTCGGGGTACATGTTGTATATGGACTGCTGGGTTTGAAAACTCATGCTAAAATGACACTGATAGTAAGGCGCGAACCTGACGGTGTGAACAGATATGTACATCTGTCTACCGGAAATTATAATGTAACCACTTCCAAAATTTACACGGATATCGGCTTCTTTACTGTAAACGAGGATATATGTGCCGATGTATCTGAAATATTCAATTATCTTACCGGATATTCAAGGCAGACTTCTTTCAGAAAACTTCTGGTTGCGCCGATCAATCTGCGCGAAGGGATTATAAAACTAATAAACAGGGAAATTGACAACGTTTCCAAAGGTATGGAAGGAAAAATAATATTTAAGCTCAACAGTCTGGTAGATCCTCTTATAATAAGCGCTTTGTATGAAGCCTCTTCTGCAGGCGTAAAGATAGATCTTATTGTAAGGGGCATATGCTGCCTGGTTCCAAATCGTGAACAAAGCGAAAATATAAGAGTTATAAGTATTGTGGGAAGATATCTTGAGCATTCCCGGCTCTTATATTTTTATAACGGAGGCGAGGAGGACATCTATTTAAGCAGTGCGGATATGATGCAGAGAAATCTAGACAGACGTGTTGAAATATGTTGGCCGGTTGAAGATCCTAAGTTAAAGCATGAACTTATGAAGACGCTGATTAAAATTTCCCTAAGGGATAATACACAAGCCCGGGTACTCAATCCTGATATGACTTATTCGATGATACCTGCAAATGACGGGGAGAAGAAAATCAATGCCCAGGACTGGTTAATGAATCATTCCATAAAATCAGGCGGTACATTTACTAAAATGAAGGATCCTGAATAAAATTTTATGTTTGGAAAAAATAGGAAAATTATGCCCGATCTTACTAAAAGTGAAATTCTTGCAGCATTAAAAAAAACCGGTGATTCAGGATTCAATAATGAGATGCTTGTACTCAATTCAATAAAATCCTTTGAACTGAAAGAGAATAATTTATCCCTGCATCTTATTCTGCCTGTAACTGAAAATCAGTTGTCGCATGACCTTGAGAAAAGATTTGAAACCGTACTGAAAAAGAATTATCCCTTCCTGGAAAAAGTGGAAATAAATATTGAAACGAGGACACCCAGGGAAAAAGAAACTCCAAAAGCAACCCTGCTGCCAAAAGTGAAATATACTATTGCAGTCGCCAGTGGTAAAGGGGGGGTCGGAAAGAGCACGGTTGCCGTAAATCTTGCAGTAGCCATGGCAAAAACCGGTGCAAGAGTAGGATTAATCGATGCAGATATTTACGGTCCGAGTATACCGCTGATGCTTGGAATAAATCAGAAACCCAGGGTATATCATGTTGACCAGGTAATGAAAATGATACCGGTTGAAAATTATGGTATCAAACTAATGTCGATCGGATTCCTTGTTGAGAATGACACTCCGGTTATATGGCGGGGTCCCATGGCCAGTGGTGCTGTAAAACAGTTTATGACAGACGTGGAATGGGATGAACTTGATTTTTTATTCTTCGATATGCCTCCCGGTACCGGGGATATTCAGCTGACACTTGTGCAGACCATACCTCTCTCAGGTGCTGTAATTGTAACCACTCCCCAGGAAGTATCTCTGATTGATGCAAGGAAAGGACTTGCCATGTTTTCCAGGGTTAACGTACCTGTATATGGAATTATCGAGAATATGAGTTATTTTAAAGCTCCCGACACAGGAAACAAATATGATATTTTCGGGTCAGGGGGAGGAGAAAAATTAGCAGATGAATCCGGGATACCGTTTTTAGGCGGCCTTCCCATTGATCCAAGAATAAGAGAAGGGGGCGATTCGGGAGTTCCGATAGTATTCGGGCTGCAGGGAACAGAGAATGAGAAAATAATGATGAAGATAGCATACAATCTCAAAGAACATGCAGAAAACAGTACCGGATCCAAACAGGATATAGAAATAATATTATAAAATGACAAAAGAAGAAGTTGTAAAAGCTATTGAAGCAGTAAGACCATATCTGCAGGCGGATGACGGAGATGTAGAGTTTATAGACCTTAGCCAGGACGGAATTGTAAGGGTTAAATTTTCAGGTGCCTGCAGTATCTGCCCGCTGTCACAGATGACATTAAGAGCAGGTATCGAAAGATCTCTGCTCAGGCAGGTTCCCGGTATAAGACGCGTTGAGGCAATTTTATAGATATGGAAAAAAAAACAAAAAATATCTTCTATTATCTTTTACTTTTAATTCTTGCATCCGCTGCGTTGTACCTGCTGTATATTTTATCGGACATAATGATTTTACTGATTATCTCTGTCTTGATTGCATTCCTGTTTATTCCGGTCATAAATTTTGTTGAGAAGCTGGGGTTTGGAAGATTATTTTCCACTCTGCTGATATTCGTATCCTTCTTCCTTTTCGTTTACCTGTCGTTATCTTTTATTATTCCAAAACTGATTTTTCAGATGAACGAGCTGGTAGCCTCGATCCACCAGTACTCTTTGCACGAAGAGATAATGAAAGTAGAAAAGGATATTTATCAATTCCTGCCTTTCTTTACGCCGGGTGAACTGACTAAAAAAATAGAAGAGTTCATTTCAGTACAGATACTGAACTCATTTAATCTGGTATCGCCGCTTCTGTCAAGCATTGTCTCTATTGCAGTAATTCTTGTTATAATACCTTTTATTTCATTTTTCATGTTAAAGGACAGCAACAGGATTCTGCACTACCTGATAAGCATTGTGCCGAACAGATATTTTGAAATTTCATACTGGATTACAAAAAGAGTCGCCCTGCAGCTTGGAAAGTATGTCCGTGCCTGGATATTTGATGCCTCGTTCGTGGGNNGTTGTAATTTCCATAATTCAATACGGTGATCTTTCACAAGTTCCTTACATTACATTACTTCTGCTTGTAACCTATTCGCTGGATAATGGTTTTGTTCAGCCGTACATATTTTCAAAAAGTCTTGATATACACCCCATCCTCATAATACTGCTGATAGTAGCGGGGGGACAATTATTCGGACTGCTGGGAATGCTTCTTATTATACCTGCCACTACTGTAATTAAGACAGGTGTAAAGGAAATATACTTTGCTTTTAAAAATTACCAGATAGCCAGGCTTTAAAACTCCTGTCAGACGTTTTCCCTTATTTTTTCAATCACATCAACAGAAGTAATCCCGTCTGCCTCCGCTGAAAAATTCGTGATTATACGATGCCTGAGTACAGGTATCAGCGATTCTTTAACGTCATCGATATTAGGAGTAAACCGGCCTGAGATAACAGCCTTAGCCTTTGCTGCAAGGGTAAGATATTGAGAAGCCCGCGGTCCTGCACCCCAGCTTATCCAGTCTTTAATAAATTTTGGTGAATTTCCATTTGTCGGGCGGGTTAAATTTGCACACTTTACCGCATAGTTAACAACATTTTCCGATACCGGTACTTTTCTCACAAGATCCTGAAATTCAATAAGCTCCTCTGCAGAAACAATTTTATTCAGCTGCGGTATATAGCCGCTGGTAGTAGTCTGTACTATTTTTACCTCTTCCTCAAATGCGGGATAATCCAGCCAGAGATTAAACATAAAGCGGTCAAGCTGGGCTTCCGGAAGCGGATAAGTTCCTTCCTGTTCAATCGGATTTTGGGTAGCCAGGACAAAAAACGGCTCCGTTAATTTATAACTTGTTCCTGCAGCAGTAACTTTGTGTTCCTGCATTGCTTCAAGTAGAGCAGACTGGGTTTTTGGTGGTGTACGGTTTATTTCATCGGCAAGAATAACATTTGCAAATATAGGACCCGGAATAAATTTAAAGTTCCGTTTCTTGCTTCCCGGATCTTCTTCTATTATTTCAGTTCCGGTAATATCGCCGGGCATCAGGTCTGGTGTAAACTGAATTCTGCTGAAACGGAGATCGAGAATTTCTGCCAGAGTTTTTATAAGCAGCGTTTTTGCAAGTCCCGGCACACCAATTAAGAGACAGTGTCCTTTTGAGAGGAGGGAGATAATTAATTGATCAATAATTTTATCCTGGCCGATTATTGCCTTCGCAATTTCATCTTTAATATTTTTTACTTTTTGCGCCAGTTCTTCAGTAAGGCGCAGATCGTTATTTGTTCCTGCTTTATGGTTCAAGTTCGCCACTTGCCTTTTAATTTATTATAATTTTATTTCCCAGTAGATCTTATCTTTCAGCTTGCTTATCCATTCGCTGTACATCTTCTGCTTTTTGTAATCCTCGGCCAGTCTTTTTATTTCGTTATAATCCTTTTCAAGATCAGCCGGATGCTGCTGCACTCTTTCCTGAAGATAAACGATATGATAGCCGTAATCATCTGTACCGTATTCAATTCTTTTAGGATAGCTTATCTCCCCCTGCTTCAGTTTTGATACTATATCCAGCATATTTTTATCAAGCTGGTTAAGGTAAAATACTCCCAGGTCACCTCCGAAGGGAGCTGTTTCAGTATCTTCGCTGAATTTTTTTGCATAGTATTTGAAAGTATTCACATTTCTTACCACGCTGTCCCGCATTTCATTAAGAAAATCAATTGCGTCATAATCCGCCTGTTCATCACTTTTAATCTTGATAAGAATATGACGGGTATGGACGGATTCGCCACGCTTCTCAAGAAGCTGAACAATATGAAATCCTACGGGGGATTCTATAACATCCGAAATCTGATTATCATTAAGCGCAAAAGCAGCTGATTCAAACTCCGGATAAAAAACACCTTTTTTAACAAAGCCGAGATCACCCCCCTGAACCGCACTGCCGGGGTCTTCAGAATATTTTTTAGCCAGTTCGGCAAAATCAGCTCCCGCTTTTAAGGAATCTAGCAAATCCTCTGCAATTTTACGGTATTTTGCTTTTATGCTTTCAGTTTTACGGGGATTACGGTATAAATGCGAAATGGATACTTTCTCCGGAATTATACCTATACTGTCCCTGAATTTATAATAAAAATCATCAACCTCTTTCCTGGAAACATCCACCATTCCAAAGTTTTTTTCCTGGAGTTTCTGGATCATAAGACTTTTCCTGACATCATCACTAAGTTCCCGCCTGATCTTTTCGATACTCATCCCGTACATCTGTTCGATTTTTTCCCTGGAACCGTACTGACGCTGCAGGTAATCCAGCTGATAGTCTATTCTTGAATTTACTTCCTCATCCGTTACTACTATTGAATCATAATTAGCCTGTGCATATGCCAGCTTTTCTTCAATCATTGAATTGAGCACCTGATCTTTTAATCCGGGAGTGGAAGGATCTATTTTACGGTTATAGGCAAGCTGGTTAACCTGGAAATCAAGCTCACTTTTGAGAATTATTTCATTATCGACAACTGCCACTATCTTATCAAGTACCTGCTGGGACAGTAATACCGGTGTAACAAGAATGATGATTAAGAAAATTTTTTTCATTAAAACTCCTAACGTTTAATATCTATTTCGTTTGATGAATATAGACTTTCATAATATTCCTTCAGCAGCTCTGTCTTTTTTTCAGCAACAAATCTTTTCTCGGCTTTTTCCTTTATAACATCAAAAGGTGGTAATGTTCCTGCTTCAAACCTTGAAACAAGCATTATTACCAGGTAATTCCCCTCAACCGGAATAATAAGACTAACTTCTCCGGGATACAATTCATTTATAATCCTGTTAAGTTTGAGAGGCTGAAGATCACTGCTGAATAACAGCCTTTCATTTTCAAGCTTACTCAGAGAAGTATCCTTGTTAAAAAAATTAAGCGCCTTATTCCAGTCACTTTCCACTGCTGCTGACCTGAATGTGACTGCCCTGTTCTCATCACTGAATTCCGCCATATTAACCAGGAATGCGGATTCCGTGAACCTGAACTCATCCTGATGCTTTTCAAAAAAAACTTTTACCTCTTCAGGCTGATACACCGGTGTATTTTCAGAATACCACTTTTCGATCATCAATGAGGCGGCCAGTTCTCTGCCGGCATTCTTCATCAGGATTTTATACTTATTTTCGTCAAGAATCCCTTCCTTAACCGCCTGCTGGTAGAGTAGTTCCCGGTTTATCCAGCTTCGAATCTGTTCTTCTTTAAAAAACTGATGACCGCCATACCTTTCCGATACAGCGGTCAAATCTTCTTCAGTTAAATAAGAGTCATTTACCCTTGCAACATATTCGGTTTTCTGCCCCTCACGGCTGCAGCCGTTAAGTAATAGCAGAAAAAATACAAGTGCCGATAAGCTATTCCTCTGATTTAAAAGCTTGTCCAAGTTTTTCGTAATATATTTCCGGGTTATATCTCTTTTTAAGGCGGTCAAGATACTCCTGTTCAATTCTTTTGCTTTCATATTCCTGGAAAGCACCGGAGACCTCGGCTTTTGCTTCTTCAAAAGTTTTGATCCTTGAAGACTCTTTTGCATTCAGCTTAAGGATTGAAAATCCGCCGGTAATATTCTCAGGAGCAGTAAATTCTCCGGGATTAAGTTTACCTGCTGCCTCTGCAAGTTTATTAGCTTTGGGATCCGTTAAACCGTAATTGCCTTTTTTGTCCTTGTAGCCGGGCCGCTCTGTATACAAAGCAGCCAGCTCTTCAAAGTCTGAACCCTGCTGCAGCATCGAGTAATAATTCTTTGCCAGGGAATCATTGCGCGTATAAATTTCGCTGAAATTAATCCTGTCGGGCCATCTGTAATTTTCTTTTGTACTTTCATAGAACTGATGAAGTTTTACGCTATCGCCCTTCACCTGGCTCCAAATCTCATCATCCTGAAGCTTGAATATATAAATCCCGTTCCTGTAATCTTCCATCAGCGAAGCAAATTCCTTGTTTGTCTTTTCAAGATTCAGTGCTTCTTCCTCCAGCAGAAGATCGGAAGCGACTTTATTTACTGCATCATTATAAAAGCTCATATTTGCTGGCTTATTAAGGAAATCGGTGGTCTGAAGAACCTTGTCCATAAAATTTCCTGTGGTTACGGTCTTGCCGGCATACGTAAATAAAGGCTGATCTTTTATTCCTTCGATAACCGGAAGAATATCATCAGTTACCTTGAATGTATCGGTTTGTGCTGCTGCACTGCTGACGGATTCATCGTTAAGTTTATAGGAATATTTAGCTTTCAGCTTATCAATAAGTTTTGCCTGCTCGGCATTGTATCTGAGCTGTTTGAACAGGTTCTTAAGCTCTTCTTTATTTTCCTCGAATGAAGGATACGGCTTAACCTCCATTAATTTAATAATATGATAACCGTAGCCGGTCTTTACAATATCTGAAACTTCACCCGGTTTAAGGCTGAATGCGGCTTCATCAAATTCCTTTATCATCATTCTCCTCTGGAAGAAGCCAAGGTCTCCGCCCTGACTTTTCGAGCCTGTATCATCACTGTATTTTTCAGCCAGTTCAGCAAAATCTCCGCCATTATCAAGCATCATTTTCACAGAGTCGACACGCATTTTTGCAGCAGCAGAGTCTGTAATTCCTGCATCATTTGTAGTGCGTATAAGAATATGACTTGCCCTGATTTCCGGGATCCGTTCTTTTTTCTCGGTAACTTTTACGATATGATAACCGAAATTAGTTTTTACGACATCCTGATAAATCTGTCCCACCGGTGTTTCATAACAGGCATCTTCAAAATCGGATGGTAGCATTCCTGCCGTTACATAAAAAATATCTCCTCCGGTACTGCGGGAATAAGTGTCGCTTGTATATTTTTCAACCATCTCCGCAAAATCTTTTCCTGCTTTAATACTGTCTAATATATTCTGTGCTTTCATCCGGGCAGCTTCATCACCTGAGGAATCCGGACGGATCATGAGGTGGCTTACCCTTAGTTCGGATTTTCTTCTGTCATAAAGCTGTTTGATGCCGGGCTCAACAACCTGCTTTTCAAGAAGAAATGTTACACCAACTTTCTTTTTATAGTCGAGCAGTTCGTCGTTCAATTCCTTATTCGAAGCATAACCCCGTACTTTTGCATCCCTGAGTTTCATTCTGAAATTCACATACAGGTCAAGAAAATTCTCTAGCTTCTGCAAGCTATCGGTTTTTGCCTTTTCAATACCGCCCGCATTTTTCGCATAAATATTTTCAAATTCACCCATGGTTACTTCATCCTCACCAAACTCAGCCAGTACAATTTCAGAATGTTTCGGTGCACACGAAATAAACAGGATGGCTAAAATCATGGAAAATAGAGTTACAACCCGTTGACGCATTTTTTCTCCTAAAATTATTATTGATTCCAAAAAATTAAGCTGACAAGTTTACCTATACCCATTTTGAAAATCAAGGTAAATTAACCCCGATTTTCAGCTTTTTCCCTATTTTATCCCCGCCCCGCTTTCAACATTATCATCAAGAAACAGTACTTTCAAACCGGCTTTTGAATGAGCAGCCAGCAGCATCCCGTTCGATTCCTGACCCATCAGTTTTGCAGGTTTTAAATTGGCCACAACCACTATGGTTTTCCCGGTAATTTCTTCAGGTTTATATGCCAGTGCTACACCGGCTACTATCTGCCTCTCCTGATCCCCAATCTGAACTTTAAGCTTCAGAAGCTTATCGCTGCCTGGAATTTTTTCGGCATGAATAACCTTTGCTGTCTTAAGCTGTATCTTATTAAAATCTTCGATAGAAATCTTTTCCTCTTCGGGCACCGGCTGCTCTGCAATGCCCAGTTTATTTATCTGTTTATCCACAATATCATCCTCTATTTTAGGAAATATTATTTCGGTACGGTTAAGCCTGTGGCCTGCAGGCAGGGAATATTTGCCGCATTCATCCCACCCGGTTTTTTCCGAGTTAAGCATGGCAAATATTTTTTCCGAGGAGAACGGAATGACCGGGTAGAATAATTCTGCAAGAGTATAGATAGTATTCAGACATATATTCAGAGTGGTACCGCATCTGTTTTTATCGCTCTTTACTGTTTTCCACGGCTCACTGTCGTTAAAATATTTATTCCCGGCCCGTGCAAGATTCATTATTTCCTGCACTCCATCCCTGAGTCTGTATTTTTCAAAATAATCAGAAATTTTTGCGGGGAATTCCTCCCTCAGCCTGAGCATCTGTTTATCGATCTCCAGAAGCTCTGCTGCTTGGGGTACTTCACCGTTAAAATGTTTGTGAACAAATGTGAAAGTACGGTTTATAAAATTACCGAGGATATCCGCGAGTTCGCTGTTATTGCGGGCCTGGAACTCTTTCCAGTAAAAATCGGTATCTCTTGTTTCGGGAAGATTGGCTGCCAGCGTGTATCTAAGGGGATCGGCAGCAAAAATATTAAGGAACTCCTCAACATCTATTCCCCAGTTCCTGCTTTTTGAAAACTTCCTGCCTTCGAAATTCAGAAATTCGTTTGCCGGAACATTCTCCGGAAGTATATACTGATCTTTCCCGCCGTCATTCCATGCCATAAGAATGGCAGGAAATATAATACAGTGGAATACGACATTATCCTTCCCTATAAATGCAACATAACGGGTATTTTTATCCTGCCAGTAATCCCTCCATAGGGCCGGCATCTTTTTCTTATCCGCCAGTTCCTTTGCAGCGGAGATATATCCAAGAACCGCCTCGAACCAGACATAAATTACTTTCCCTTCGGCGTCATTCAGGGGAACCTTAATACCCCAATCTATATCACGGGTTATTGCCCTGTCCTGCAGTCCGCTTTTAAACCAGCCGCGGCAGTACTGCATAACATTTTCTTTCCAGCCGAAGTTGCGGTTGCTGCCGTTAACATATTCTTCAAGGCGTTCCTGGTAATCCCCAAGCGGGAAGTACCAATGGGAAGTTTCCTTCAAAACCGGAGTTTGGCCAGATACTTTGCTTACTGGATTTTTTAGTTCGGAGGGTTCATAAAGCGCACCGCAGTTTTCACATTCATCGCTGCGTGCCTGTTCATAACCGCAGTTGGGACAGATTCCTTCCACATACCTGTCCGGTAAAAACATACCTGCCTTTTCATCATAAAACTGAAATGATTTTTTTTCTTTTAGAAGCCCGCGGCTGTAGAAGTCAAGGAAAAATTCCTTAGCCGTTTCATGATGAATATCTATACTGGTCCGGGAGTAAATATCAAAGCTCATCCCGAATTTATCAAAGGCTTTTCCATTGCTTTCGTGGTAACGGTCGATAATTACATTTGGACTTACCTTTTCCTTGTCGGCACTTATGGTTATGGGCACCCCGTGTTCGTCAGAACCGCAAAGGAAAAGGACATCATTTCCCTTTAAACGGTTAAATCGCGCAAAAATATCAGCAGGAAGATATGCCCCGCTGAGGTGCCCGAGATGTATATTCCCGTTGGCATAAGGAAGTGCTGCAGTTATAAGAATTTTTTCTTTAGCCAATCTTTTCCTTCAATAAATTAGAATAATAAATATAATAATTTTTCATATTATGATGTTTATCGTCCGGTTAATTAAGATTATCTTGATACAGCGGTAATTGCCCGCTTTAAGAGCACTTATCATTCGCTTACCTTCCGCAAATCCGTGGAGGTAGGCGGAGGATAGCCGTAAGGTAAGCGCAAGGTAAGCGCAAGGTAAGCGCAGGGTAAGCAAAATGTGCAGTTCAACAAACATTCTTGAGAATATGAGCTTAGAAAGAATTCAGGATCAGCAATAATCCTGTTTTTGATAAAGAAGATATGGGCGGGGGAACAATTTCAGCACTTTAAAATAAAAAAGCGCAAAGCTGATAACTCTGCGCTTTTATTGTCACATACACATTAAGGAGTTCAGATTTTAATCCAATACATTCTTTGCCCAGCCCCACCTTGAAAAATGGTTCAGCTTTGCATTAACCACTTTTAATATCCCGGCGTCCGGGTCAACTGTAATACTTGTATAATCAGCCTTATAAAATTGTCCGTCATCAGCAATATAGTAGAAATCAACCTGTGAAGGCTCTACTCCCTTCAGGTTCACGCCCCTGTATTCAAGAGTAAGAACTAAAGGCTTGTTAAAATCAAAAGGAGATGGTCCAAATTTCTGGGAAGTTGTTCTATTATCAAACAGTGCTGTAATATCCAGTGTACCGCTGAAAGAATTTTTCGGAATAGTTAAAGATCCGTAAACTGATAAATTGGCTACCTGCAGGTCATACTCAATAACTCCGCCTTTTTTTCCATCTATTTCCTGGGAAATTAAAACTTCCTTATCAAGNNGAATAAAAGGGCAATTCTAATAAGAATAGGTAATAATTACCGATATTTTTAACTGTTTGTTTACCGGCAAAAACCTGCAATTAGCCGATTTTTTATAGCCTTTCTTTTCATGCCTGATATTTTTGAAGTGTAAATTTTATTATTAAAGGTAAAAAAATGGAAGAAAATAAAAATCTTAGTACAAGGATATTCGTCGGAGGAATATTAATTTTAGTGGGAATCCTGCTCTTTTTGTCAATAAATGATATGATAAACTTCAGGTTCAGTCATGTTGTTTTCTCATTTCCATTCTTTCTCTTCCTGATCGGAATTCTTATCCTGATTAACTCAAGAAATAGAGTTTTTGGCACCCTGCTGGTTCTTATCGGGGGCTTTTTCCTGATTCCCAGGATTATTCCCGGTATTCACTTTGATGGCTCGCTTATTTTCCCGCTGCTTTTAATCGGACTTGGTATTGCAATAATTGTCAAACACCGGCAGCCCACCAGGTTTATTCCTGCAGCAGGCACATCAAATGAAGGAGTAAGAAAAGATTATATTGATGATGTTGCGGTTTTTGGCGGCGGCAAAAAAGTACTTGTCACAGATCAGTTCAAGGGCGGAAATATAACTGCAGTATTCGGAGGATCAGAAATCGATTTGTCGAGATGCCAGCTTGCGGAAGGTGAACATGTTCTTGATGTTCTGATGATCTTCGGCGGATCTGATATTACCGTTCCGAGAGAGTGGAATATCATCGTGAATGTAACTCCTTTATTCGGAGGATTTTCCAATAAACTTATGAGAGATCCTGCTGTACCAATAGATACTACAAGAACGCTTGTTATCAGGGGTATTGCTCTTTTCGGCGGCGGTGATGTAAAGAATAAGTTTTAAAAATGATTGAAAATCCTCTTCTCAGAAATCTTAAAAGCATATATATATATATAATCGCCTGGTTATTTATATCCGCTTTATATTTCAGTATGATTTACTGGGGGATAAAGGAACCATTAAGTATTGCAGTGCCGGACAGCTTAATCTTCAACCTTCTGCTTGCGGGTCTGGGATTAAGCTTCTGGTATCCTGCAAAATTCATTCAGCTTGATAACCAAAGATTCATAAGATTCCTTTTCACGCATATAAGCGGGAGCATCATTTCGGTAATATTCTGGCTGGCAGCAGGTTTTTTAATTACCGGAATGCTGGTTTCCGAACAGGATGCATACAGTAATTTTTTCTTTTCCACCCTGGCCTGGCGAATACTGGTAGGGGTGCTCTTTTATTTCCTTGTTGTCTCTTTTTATTATGTAATAATATACTATTCCGAATACCAGCAAAAGATTGCAAAAGAAAAAGAACTGAAAAATCTTATTACCGAAGCCGAACTGCGGTCACTTAAATTCCAGATAAATCCGCATTTTATTTTCAACAGCCTTAACTCGATAAGTTCACTTACCATGAGCAATCCCCGCAGCGCTCAGACAATGCTTCTGAAGCTAGCTGATTTCCTACGCTATACAGTTTCTAACAACTCGAAACATATGAGCAGGCTTGAGGATGAACTGAAGAATATTAAACTCTACCTTGAAATCGAAAAGATAAGGTTTGAGGAAAAGTTCGACTTTATTGAGGAAGTTGATGAAGAGTGCAGAAAAGTTTCTGTTCCGAATATGCTGCTCCAGCCGCTTATTGAAAATGCCATAAAACACTCCGTTTACGAGGCTTTGAATAAAGTGGTTATTAAATTGCATTGCAGACATAATAAGGAATTCCTGAATATTGAAATATCAAATACGGTCGAAAAAGATTCTATTTCGAAAGGTACCGGCACCGGTTTGAAAAACATCAGTGAAAGACTGCTGCTTCATTACGGCCGGAGCGATCTTCTGAAAATAGTCAAGCAGGAAGGGTTATTTAAGGTCAGCCTGTTTATACCGGTTTCCGGACCGGCGAACTGAAACTTATATTTTACATGGGTTTATTTTGTAATGCAATACTTTTTATATTGCAGTTAAATTATTATTAACCGGACTATGAAAGCTGTAATTGTTGAAGATGAAAGGTTAGCCGCAGAGCTGCTCAGAAAATTTCTGGAATCCGCAACTGAGGTTGAAGTTATCGCTGAATGCCGGAACGGCTTTGATGCAGTAAAAATTATAAACAGGGATAAACCCGATTTAGTTTTCCTTGACATACAAATGCCGAAGCTGAACGGATTCGAAACTCTTGAACTGCTGGACTACACACCCCTGGTCATCTTTACCACAGCTTTTAACCAGTATGCCATAAAAGCATTCGAGGTTAATGCAGTGGATTACCTGCTGAAACCATTTTCCGAAGAAAGGCTCCTGGAAGCTGTTGAAAAAGCACGTCAGAAGTTATCCGGTAAAACACCACTTGCTGTTCCATCTCTTCCGGCAACAACCGACGGCGGTTATCTGGAACGGGTAGTAATAAAAAACGGAAGCAGCATTTTTATCGAAAGCGTGAACAACATAATGTATATTGAAGCCCAGGATGATTACGTAATGATCCATACCCCCGGCAAAAAATATATGAAGCAGAGGACCATGAAATTTTATGAAGAGAATCTGGATCCGAAGGATTTTATCCGGATTCACCGTTCATATATTTGTGCTGTAAAAGAGATAAAACATATAGAACTTCTTGAAAAAGATTCCTACCAGGTAAGATTGTCGGATAAAAAAAGCCTTCCGGTAAGCAGAAGCGGCTACGAAAAACTGAAGGAAATTTTTAAATGAAGCACCGGGTTCGATGAGATAGCTTTTCACTGGTAGGTTTGATTGAGGGGAACGGTTCATCAAACCCGGTTCAATTTCAATAATGCAAATTTTATTTATGTCTGGGAAATGTTAATATTAAGCCGGAAATACAGGCGATAACGGATAAATTTTTTCCTTCTTAAAATTATTCCTGCCAGCAGCAATGTACAATTAATATGCCGCTAAAAAATCCTCTTAAATTGAGTGCAATTGATCAGGGATTCTAAAATTTTGGACAAACCTGGCGTTAAATTCCTGTCCTTGAGAAAAATCCCGGGATTATAATATCAGAAATTCACATCTTTGTATTATTATTTCT
This sequence comes from Ignavibacteriales bacterium UBA6490, assembly GCA_002435365.1. Taxonomy (GTDB): domain Bacteria; phylum Bacteroidota; class Ignavibacteria; order Ignavibacteriales; family Ignavibacteriaceae; genus UBA6490. Next base: position 22,044 of record DJMM01000004.1, on the reverse strand, counting down.
GATTTTATTAATAAACCGAGGCAGTATTGAAACACCTACTTGGCGCTCACACATCAATCCGCGGGGGGGTGGTAAGTTCTGTGGATCTTGCCGAAAAACTGAACTTCAGTGCAATGCAGATTTTCACAAAAAACTCCAACAGATGGTCAGGAAAGCCTTACACTGAGGATGAGATCAAAGAATTCAGGAGGAAACTTAAAGGCTCCGGAATCAGATTTACGGTTGCTCATGATTCATATCTTATTAATCTGTGTGCAGTAAACGGGGACATTCTGGAAAAATCAAAAGCTGCATTTATGGATGAATTATTAAGATGTGAACAGCTGGGAATTCCATATTTGAATTTTCATCCCGGTTCACATGGCGGGACAGGTATTGATGAAGGTATTAAATTAATAGCCGATTCCATTAATGAAATCCATTATAAAACTGCCGGTTATAAAGTAAGCTCCATGCTGGAAATGACTGCAGGCCAGGGAAATGCGGTAGGCTACAGGTTCGAACATCTGGCCGGGATTATAGAGCTTATCGAGGAAAAACAGAGAATGAGTGTTTGCATCGATACTGCGCACCTGTTTGCTGCTGGATATGACTTCAGAACGCCGGATACATTCGAAAAGACATTTAATGAATTTGACAGCATTGTGGGTCTGGACAGACTAAAATGTTTTCACATGAATGACACCAAAAAGGAGCTGGGCAGCAGGGTTGACCGTCATGAGCATATCGGCAAAGGGAAAATAGGCTTAAAAGGCTTTAAATTTATAATGAACGACAAAAGGCTGGAAAAAGTACCCAAGGTTCTTGAAACACCAAAAGGTGAAGAGCAGCTTGAAGATCTTGAGAATATAAAAGTTCTCAAAAGCCTGATTGACTAAACAAATACCAAAGTCAACCGACAGGAGAAACCTGATTATTTAGGTTCCTGCGGTCTCAGTACAATAACTCCGGTATGTTTTTTAACCTTCGACAGATAAACGGGAAGCGGATCTTTTGTAATCTGCACTTTAGCCCCGGCAAGAGGTGCATGCAGAAAGTGAATTCTTCCGTCATCCATTTTTACGGCAATACCAACATGGCCAATATCCAGACCTTTAAGGTTAGTGGTTATAGCTATTAAATCGCCGTTGTTTATTTTCCCTTCCAGCTTTTCAACCATACTGTTAGGTATATAGTGATACTCCCTTAAATTTATCTCCTCCTCCTGTTTTTTAATCACCGGAATGAATTCAGGAGTTTCTGCAAGATGGAGATACTTATCCGGATTATCGGACATAAATCCAACATTGAATTTTATTCCGGTGCCGCCTATTTCTTCCGATATATCCTTAACAATTCCTTTTTCAGTATTGTTGAAAATCCAGTCGGAGAAATAATGAAGCCTGGAAGGATATTCATCAATAATTCCATCCCGGTATCTTACATAGGTTAGCTCTTTCTGGTAATCCATAAAATCCGTTCTGCCTGATTTAATCAACCTTGAAAAGACCAGTGCATTCTCTAAAAAAGTAGTGCAGTCAAGTCCGGAAAGATGAATCACAAGCTGTTCCTCACCTTCTTTCTCAATTGCAAAACCGACATACTCAGTTCCTAAAAACTTTTTTCCCACAGCGGCTATCACATCTCCGATGGGTTTGCTGCCAAGGTCTTTTTCAACTGCAAAGGTAAAGACCGAGTTGCATATTTCCACATCTTTATCGGTATAAACCTGGGCTGATAATTTCAGAGAAAATAAAATTATTAATGCTGCAATATACCTGGTCATATTATATCCTCCTGGGTTGGAACTGCTGAATATTCTTCAATTTGTCTTGCGTGGGCAAGATTTTCAAAGCGGGCGTATTCTTTCATAAACTTCAGACGAATTTCGCCGGTAGGACCGTTTCTTTGTTTTCCGATGATCACCTCGGCAACTCCTTCAGTGCCCGAACCGTCGTCAAAAGTTTTAATATTATAAAACTCCGGTCTGTTCAGAAATACAACCACATCGGCATCCTGTTCAATTGATCCGGATTCCCTNNGCAAGAGATTTAAGGGACCTGGAGATATAGGATATTTCTCTTTCACGGCTTTCAATTTTAGGCGGTCCCTGCATAAGCTGCAGATAATCAATAATGATCATACCTATATTTTTCTCAGCCTTTAGTCTTCTTGCCTTAGCTCTGATCTCAAAAACTGTCTGTGCAGGAGTATCATCAACATAAATCGGTGCGGAGATTAATTTATGAGCATTCCTGCTGAGTTTAACGCCTTCTTCGTGCGGAAGTTTTCCAGTCCTTACAAGATGTGCATTCAGTCTTCCCTCTGCACAAAGCATTCTGATTATAAGCTGCATGGTTGCCATTTCAAGACTGAATATGCCGACCGGTATTTTATGATCAATGGCAGCATTCCTGGCAGCAGAAAGGGCAAAAGCGGTTTTCCCCATCGAGGGGCGGGCGGCAATTATTACAAGGTCAGACTTCTGAAAGCCCCCCAGCAATTCATCAAGTTCATAGAATCCTGAGGGTACCGAGAATTTCTGCTTAACATTGGAGTGAATAGCTTCAATATATTCAAGTGCATCCCTGACTGCCCTATCCATATCAAGGAATGATTTCCTGAAATGTTTTTCCGTTATCTCGAAAATTTTCCTCTCCGCAGTATCAAGAATATCAAATGCATCCTCGCTGCCGGAATATGCAGAATGGGCGATCTGGTGGGAATGGGTAATAAGGTTCCTGAGAATCTGTTTTTCAACAATGATCTTGGCATGGAACTCAATATTTGCAGCAGAAGAGATGTTTTGTGAAAGTTTACTTAAATATACCGCCCCGCCCGACTCCTCCAGCAGATTTCTCTTTTTAAGTTCCTCATAAACAGTTACGGTATCCACAGGCTCGGCAGACTGAAACAGGTGCACCATCGCATCATAAATCAGTCTGTGCTGTTTTAAGTAAAAACTGTCCTCATCCAGCAGCTCTATTGCTTTTGCAACAGCTTCCTTCTCAATCAGCATTGCCCCCAGCACAGAAGCTTCGATTTCAGGAACTGAAGGAGGCTTAACATCTGCGGGTATAATTTTAGTTAAATCGGTGTCCGGTTGTCTCTTTGCCATAATTATTCATCTCAATAAAATCGGGGGATTAAAGTTCCTAAGTTTAAAGTTTAAAATCAATTTATAATTTAATTAATCCGCTATCCAAATTCACTTGGTGTAGTTTTTTCCGTTTAGCAAGAATATCAATTGCTGCATAATTCTGATATTCTGTTCATAAGGATAAATAAAATTACAATAGAAGGAAAGTGTAAAAGGATATTTTATTTCTTTTTGTTCTTTAAATCATCATACATTTTACGGAACAACTGCACATCCTCCCAGCATCCTCTTTTCCATCCGGGATTCCTTAGAAGTGCTGCCGGATGATAAGTAACCATTATTTTGGTGTTTAAGAAGTCGTAGCTTTTTCCGCGGAGATTTGTGAGGGATTCTTTCTTTTTAAGAAGTCCCTGCGCTGCCGTAAGTCCAAGGCATAAAATAAATTTCGGTTTTATCAGAGATATCTGTTTATGCAGATAAGGAATACAGGCTTCCATTTCCGGGGCGAGCGGCGTTCTGTTGCCGGGGGGTCTGCATTTAACAATATTTGCGATATAAACCTCTTCCCTGCTGAAATTTATGGCTTTAAGAATATCGGTTAAAAGCTGCCCTGCCCTGCCCACGAAAGGTTCACCCTGGAGATCCTCATCCGCTCCCGGACCCTCCCCTATAACCATAACATCTGCATCAGGATTTCCTTTACCAAAAACGAACTGGTTTCTGGTGCTGCCCAGGACACATTTCTGACAATCGTTTATCATTGCATAAAGTTTTTCAAGGGAAGCAGCTTTTTCAAAGCCGTCCGGGAATCTGCGGTCAGGTTTTTCCTTAATTATTTTACCGGCAAAAAGTTCATCGCCGAATAATTCTTTCTGATCCGATAGCGCGTCTATTATTTTTTTACTTTTTTCCCGGTTCATGTGGAAGCTTTAGTGAGGGAATTTGCTATTTCAGTGAGGATAATATTTGCCGCCCTGAATTTGCTTAACAGGGGTAATACTTTTTTATGACCGTTTTTATGCAGGATGCTGATCTTGTTTGTATCAAATTCAAAGCCGCTGCCTTTTTCCCTGAGGGAGTTCATCACAACCATGTCTAGATTCTTTTTCTTCAGTTTTGCAGCAGCATTTTTAAGTTCGTTATCTGTCTCGAGAGCAAAACCGACAATAAACTTCCCGGTTGATTTAAGTGTCCCCAGTATATCCTCATTTTCTGCAAGATCAATTTTCTTTAATCCATCCACTTTTTTTATTTTCCTGGCACCCTTCTGCAGGGGTTTATAATCAGCAACAGCGGCAGACATTATAAGCACATCATTACTCTTGATCTGCTTATCCACAGCTTTTTTCATTTCAACTGCCGACCGCACCTTTACGATATTTATTTCGGGATATATAGTTTCAGAAGTTGGTCCGGAAATCAAAGTTACTTCCGCACCGCGCAGAAAAGCAGCTTTTGCCAGTGCAAAACCCATTTTCCCTGATGACCTGTTCCCGATAAATCTGACCGGATCTATATCTTCATAAGTGGGTCCTGCAGTTACAAGGATTTTCCTGCCGGCAAAATCTTTTTTATCACCATGCAGTACTATTTCAGCCGCGTCAATAATTTTAAATATGTCGGCCAGCCTCCCTTTGCCTTTTAACCCGCTGGCAAGATCACCGGCTTCGGCTTCAACAATATAGACACCCGAATTTTCCAGCTTATTTAAATTCCCGCGGGTAAATTTATTTTCATACATATCTACATCAGCGGCAGGTGCAGCTATCATCGGGCATCTTAGCGCCAGTACAAGGGTTGTTAATGCATTATCTGCAAAACCGTTGGCAATTTTCGCAACCGTGTTGACCGTAGCGGGGGCAATAATCATCAGGTCTGCCCACAGTGCCATATCAATATGCCAGGTACGAACTGATGCACCGTCTTTCTGGTCAGCCGGGAAGACATTCACGATCACGTCATTTCCGGAGAGAGAAGAGAATGTAAGCGGGGCTACAAACTGGCAGGCGGACGGAGTCATTACAACTTTTACGGAAGCTCCCCTTTTTGCCAATTCCCGTACAAGGATGCAAGACTTATATGCAGCAATACCCCCGGAAACCCCCACAATTATTTTCTTCCCGCTGAGTATATCGCTTTGCATAATATTTATTTTTTATATGAGTACTCGATATCCCCGTCAAGCAGTTCCTTAATGGCCCTAAGATGAGGTTTTTGTCTCTTTTCAAATTCCAGGGAGATTTTCAGCTGGGCCGGATTTGAAATATCCTCACCGTTTTCGTCAGAGGGGCCTGCGGGAATAGTGCTTAAAATAGCATTGAATTCAACCTTCGTTTCATCATTGATAACCCTGGCTCTTTTTGCAGAAACGATTACTGCTTCATAAACATTCTTTGTCTGTTCTTCAACTTTACGCAGGTCAACGGGTGTTATTTCCATCAGATTTTTCCTTTAATTAATTTACTTATTAATTCTTTGGCGTCTTTTACAGCTTTTGCAAGCTCTTCATTAAGTATAAGATAATCAAATTCGTCTTTGCGGCTCAATTCCATTTTTGCCCTCTCAATTCTTTTCCGAAAATCGGTATCGCTTTCGGTTTTCCTGTTTTTGAGCCTTTTTACAAGTTCATCTATATCGGGAGGGGAAATATAAATTAAAATTGCATCATTATAAATCTTTTTTAACGCAAGTGCTCCATTTACATCAAGCTCCAATATTACGCTCTTACCGGCATCAATATTATCATTTACATAACTTTTCAGGGTACCGTAATAATAATCATAAACCTTCTCCCATTCTATAAAATCGCCCCGGCTAATTCTTTTCTCAAACTCATCTTCGGCAATAAAGAAATAATCCTTTCCGTGAACCTCATTATTTCTTTTCTTTCTGGTAGTAGCGGAAACAGAAAAAACAAGCTCCGGAATTTCCTTAAGGATATTTTTTAATATTGTCGTTTTTCCGGTTCCGCTGGGAGCAGAGATTACAATGATTTTTCCTTTTTTCACTACTCAATGTTTTGTATTTGTTCCCGGATCTTTTCAATTTCTTCCTTAATAAGCACAGAATGGTGCGTTATTTCAGTAGAAATCGTTTTTGACGATATAGTATTCGATTCCCTGTTCATTTCCTGGCAGATAAAATTAAGCTTTCTGCCCGGATCCTCATCTTTACTCAGGCTCTCTTCAAAAAATTTGATATGACTGCGCAGCCTAACGCATTCCTCCGTAATTTCAGCCCTCTCTGCAATCAAAGCAAGCTCCATTACCATCCTGTCATTGTAAATATCCAAATCCTGGAAAAGTTGCCTGGCTTTTTCCTTAAGCTTGCGGAAATATTCTTCGACACTGTCCCGCGATGCTGCTTCGATTAAAGTAATTTTTTCTTCAATATTTTTCAATCTCAGTTTCAGGTCTTTGCCGAGCTCATTTCCCTCATTTCTTTTCATTACATAAAGTTCGGATAAAGCAGTTTCAACTGCCTGTTTTACTAGTTCGAATTCTTCTTCACCGGAATCCCCGGAGGAGGAGAAAACTTCACTGAAAGCGAGGAGATGTTCGATTTTTATTACACCGGTGATTTTAGCTCTTTTTTTCAGATCTTTAATAAATGAAACAAGTGCTTTAAGTTTTTCCTTATCAACAACCGGGAGCCCGTTCTCAACGCCATTTTTCCTAACACTTACTGTAATATTTATTTTACCCCTTTTCATCCTTGATTTTACAAATTCCCGCAATTCATATTCCTTTGTCGAAAAGGAGGAAGGAATTTTAAGGTAAATATCAAGGTACCGGCTGTTTATACTTCTTATCTCAACTTCTGCGGTTATTTTATCATTTCCGGCCGAACCTTTACCATAACCGGTCATACTTAAAATCATCGGAATCCTTAAAAATTTGAACCTTAAATTTAATCATTTCCGGCCTGTATAACAAAGATATTATCTTACCACCAATTACCCTTCCGGTTACGATATTGTATTTATTTGAGACAAAAGCTGTTATTGACGGTAAACTAACCTTGGTTAAACCTTAGAGTATTCTAATAAAAATGGGATTAGAATCAGATCAGGTCCGGATCAGACCGGCATCAGAACTGGATCAGGTGCACAAGCAGAACTGAACCGGAGATTTCGGGTTATTATTTAATTTTGACCGGAAAGGGCGATTTTTTCAGGGAGCAGGCGCCAGGCCTTGTTAAAACGCTTCGCCGATGCCGAAATGGAATTCCACATTGGACCAGAATTTTTTTCTGAAAATAAATTCTTTATCCGACGGATTATACAGCTTGAAGCCGAAATCGATTCTGAACGGAGCGACAGAAGTATAATATCTTAATCCCAAACCGGCAGCCAGGGCAATCTCGTCAATGCGCGCATCCTTATAGTTCAGCCAGGTATTGCTGTAATCGCTGAATAAGGCGATTCCGAAATTTTCGAAAAGCCTTTGCCTGAATTCCATCGAACCTTCTATAATAAAGGTTCCTCCCTTTACGTTTACTCCAAGGTCAGTCTTCTCGTTAATAACCGGCGCATCTTCCGGAACCAGCTGGTTAGAGCGCCATCCCCGGTTGGAGTTGCTTCCGCCGGAATAGAAAGTCCTGTTTATCGGAATTCCGCCATAATCTCCCCGGTAGGCCTGAAGGTGACCGGTTTTAAATTTTGCTGCAAAAATCTGGTTCCTCCTGGCATCCAGCGCAAAATAGATTGAGCTGTTAAAAATTATCCTGTAAAAGAGCGCTTCATTAAACTTGTAGCTGAAGATCTTCGATAAAAAATAGGGTATTGAATTTGCCTCCTCGAGCTGGAATGAAATTATATATCCGCTGGTGGGAAATAAAATATCGTCTACTGTTGTCCTTCCGAAATCAGTTCCCAGAACAGAGATAAGTTTATTTGAAAGACTATCATTCCTTACCCTATAAAGTTCTTTTGAATTTTCAATATTGTAATATGTGGAAAGCATGTTTATTGCTGTAAATCTTGGAAGCTCGAACTGAAATGTGATCTTTGAACCGTACAGGGTGTTATTATAGGCAGCCTGCTTGTTTACGGTAGCATAAGTTTCCCATATTCCGAAGATCGGTCTGTTAAAAAGATAGGGTTGTTCAATGGTAGCTCTTGCATCCACATATCCCAGGAGCGTGGTATCGCGAAGAGATAATTTACTAAACAGATCGCTGAAATTTGCATTAAGAATATCCTGTACCCCGAAAGATGTTCTAAGGGTAAGCTTGCGTGCATCGCCGAGAAAATTTTTTCTTACATAAGATGCGCCAAGACCAATATTAAAAGCACTCTGCTGGTTATTTACAATTATTTCAGGGGAGAGTTCGTTTAGATTGCCGATACTGCCCTGCAAGCGCAGGGGGACAACGCTGTCGGAGGTATCCTGCTCTGCGCCAGCCAGATTTATTGAATTAAATAGTCCGGTACGGAAAAGCCTTATCCGGCTTAATCTTATTTTCTCAAGACTATAATACTCGCCACTGTTTATAGCGGTTAATTCCCGCAGCAGCTTTTCCGAAATAAACGGGGCACCGGGACCGTTTTTTTCCACGTAAACAGTATCGATTTTATATCTTTCACCCGGCGAAAAATATATATGCAGATCCGCCTTATTTCCTGAAGTATCCCTGTATACAATTGTGCTGTCGAAGTGAGCCAGCATATACCCGTTATTCTGAAGGTAGGACAGCCCTTCAGCTATATTTGACTGAACAAGTGACTGATCATAGTAATCAGTTGAGTCTTCGTATACTTCCGCGGCAAAATTTTCTCCGTGCGGCGGGGGAAGGCTATCGGTACCGTACAAATAAAAATTGCCGTATCTTGATCTGGTCCCCTCGTTTACCAGGTAGGTAAGGAAAACTTCCTTATCCGCGGTATCAACTGCATACTCGTAGCCGAACGAGGTATTGAAAAAACCGCTTGCATTATAATATTCCTCCAGTGAGCGCAGATCAATATTTATATTGCCTGAATCAAAATAAACCGGTTCAGCGCCGAACGATGTAAAAGAATTTAAGAACTTCCAGAACCACCAGGGGGTTTCCTCAGAATAAATTATTCCCCCCAGGGTGGAAGATGAAATGGAATTATTCCCGCTGAATTTAATTGATGCAAGCTCGTACTGCTCCTGGCAGAACGTGGAACAATTAAGAATAATAATTAACGTTGTTGTTAACAGCGCATTTTTTAACTTCATTCTCTTACTGGAGGTCTACATCCTTAAGTGCGATTTTCAGATCCGGAAAATCTCTCCTGAAATTGCTTATAAAGAAATTCCTGAGATTATCTCCCACATTTTCAGAAACAAAAAGGGATATTCCCAGCTTAGTATCAGAGAAAAGATGGGAATAATAAATCTCGTTCTCCTCAAAATTTATAACGTAGGAGAAGACCTCGCCTCCGCCACTGCCCAGGAAATAATCCTGTGAGTTGTAATATATAAGCTCATTACTGAAGTCAGGGAATTTGAATTTTTTTATCATTGCTTCCCTGAAGGAACCCTGCAGAACTTCCGACTCATAAACCTTTTCGAGCTTATACTTGTTTAATTTGAGAAGATAGAATTTAATTCCCCATTCTTGTTTGTTCTCGATTTCAACGCCGGCAGCAATCTGCACTCCTGAATCAGGAAGGAAAAATCCCTTGAACGCGAAACCGACATTATCTCCGAGGACTTTTTTAGCTTCACTCAGGATGACTTCGGGATTATTAAAATCGGGCATAACTTTAGCAGGTCCGGAATCATCGTCGGATCCGCAGGAAGCAAGAAATGCTGAAGCAATCAGCAAAACGGAGATCAGATATTTATTTAATGACAACTTTAGTCCCTTTCCTTACTACTGAGAAAATTTCATCAATATTTTCATTGTTTAAAGCAATAGAACCATCCGTCCAGTTATATACAAAAGGAAGGTTTTTAAAAATATTATTAAACTTACCGATGCCGTGAATGCCTATATCGACTCCCAGGGTGGTTTTTGTTTTGGGGCAGCCTTCATAATAGAATTCATAACTCAGCCTGTTATATTCTTCCTGCGTAATTACACCTTTTCTGAGCCCGTCGGTAGCATCGGCAATATTCGGATAGTTAAGTTTCATAAATTTATGATATTTATGCATTGTATCGATGCTGCAAATCTCGTATTCACCTACCGGAGTAGCCAGGTCACCATCCCTCATTTTAGTTTTACTCACATTCATCCCGAAACTGGCCCTGTATGTTTTTACAAGTTTTTCGCCGTCATAGATACTCAATGCGAAATCTTTCCTGACCACAAGAATATTTACGTCAGTAAGTATTTCTATCCCCTTTTGCCTCATGCACTCGGAAAGTGAATCTTCGCGGAGATTCAGGATGAGTCCATAAATAAATATACCGCCAATAAAAAACAGGATTCCTCCTCCAAAAAGAATAATATTCCGGAGAAGAGCTTTATTTATTAGATTTTCAAGTCTATAATCTTTTATTCTTGAGATAAAATCCATAAAAACTAAAAAGGAGAAAAATAATTATCAATATCTTTAAAAGTTACACAAAAAAACATTAATTTTTAGGGTTAAAAGTTTTTTAAGATTCTCCTGAAAGGACCTAGAATGAAAAAATGGCTACTATTGCTTCTTTTTGCTGCTTCTTTTACTTATGCGCAGACTATTCCTTTCCAGTACGGATGGCCCCGTCAGGGAAGCGACGATTTCGGATTATACAATAATTCTCCTACAATAGCCGATATTGATAACAACGGATCCCTTGACGTTTCTGTTTCAGAATGCATTGTATCTTACCCTCACCAGCCAAGATTAAATGTCTGGCAGAAAAACGGAGCGTTTGTTCTCGGATTTCCGGGTTATGTACCGTTTGGATCACTTCAGAGCAGCGGCTCCAATGAAATTTCGGCAATGGGAAATGTAGACACTGATGAAATGCTCGAAATTGTATATGGTGATGAAAACGGAAATGTTTACATATTTAAATATGACGGCCAGCAGGCTCCGGGCAGCCCGTTCAACATTGGTTCTACAAAAGAGACAACTACGCCTGCGTTAGTAGACCTGGATAAGGATTCCATTTGTGAAATTATTATTACAGGTTTTGAAAGGAACTCTCCGGGCAATTATGCACAGCTTCATGTACTGAAATGGAACGGAACCGGATTTGCTGAAATGGCTGGTTTTCCTTTCGATTTCGGTTATGGTTCCGATGGCTCGCCGGTAGCCGGGGATCTTGATAATGACGGCGATTATGAAATAGTTTTTACTTCAAACGGATTGCTGTCAGATTCAACAATATCTAAAATTCACGCGATAGAGCTTAACGGCAGTTATCTGCCCGGTTTCCCTTACGAAGTTTCATACAGCACTCTCGGTTCTACCCCTGCCCTTTACGATATAAATAACGACGGCAGGCTCGAAATTATTATCAGAATAAAACCTGTGCGTACAAATATTAACGGCATCTATGCAATCGATTACCAGGGAAATGTGCTGCCGGGATTTCCTTTCCCTATTGATTACGGACATCCCTATGCAAATGTAGCAATTGCAGATATGAACGGTGACAGTATACCGGAGATCGCATATGGAAACGTAAATGCAGTAGACAGCGGCAAAGTATATGTCTGGGATCTTCAGGGCAACATTCTTCCCGGATTTCCCCAGAAAATCTGGTCTACCTGGGTGGACGGAGCGGTTGCCATTGCAGATGTAAGCGGCGATGGTTTATCAGACGTGATCGTTCCGACAAGCAAAGGATTTATCTATGCATTCAAATACGACGGCAGCATTGTTCCCGGTTTCCCGCTGCAGGCAGAAAATGTTTATGTTGTAACCGGGTTCGAAACCTCTCCTACACTTGTTGATATAGATGGTGACGGCGATATTGAGATCTTTGCGGGGTCCCTGAATAAAAGAGTGTACGGCTATGACACACCGGGACTTGCATCCGCACCAATATGGTCAACTTTCAAGGGCAACGCTCAGAGAACCGGAGGTATGCTAAAGGGATTTAATGTTATTCCGGTTGAACTTGTTTCGTTCAGTTTCTCGCTTTCCGGGAATAAAGTTGTTTTAAGCTGGGCCACATCTACCGAAAAGAACAACTATGGCTTTGAAGTTCAGCGAAAAAATGAAAGCAGCCCATGGACCTCTGTTTCATTCGTAAAGGGAAACGGAACATCTGCCAAGACAAGTTATTATTCAACTGACGATATTCTTCCGGCGCGCGGCACTTATAAATATCGTCTGAAGCAGATTGATGTTGATGGTTCGTACAAATATTATTATCTGAATACAGAGGTGGTGTTTAACGTCCCTGACGTTTTTCAGCTCTCCCAAAATTATCCTAATCCGTTCAACCCTCTTACCGTAATCCGCTACAGTTTGGCAGAGGAATGTTTTGTAACAATGAAAATCTACAATATTCTGGGAAAAGAAATTGCTTCATTAGTGAGCGGAGTTCAAAAAGCCGGCAGCTATGAAATAAAATTAAATTCCAAAGATTATAACCTGTCAAGCGGAGTATATTTTTATGCGCTCAAAGCAGGTGAGTTTTCGTCAACAAAGAAAATGATAATAAATAAGTAAAAAGCGATTTTACTGAAAAAGCGGAGTATTAACACCACTCCGCTTTTTTTATCAGTAAACTGAAATTATTCCTGTTCACTCATAACAAATTTCTTTACATCATACCCGTTTCTTTTAATTATATCGAAGGCAGCGCTTAACTGATCATCGGTCATTTTTTTATTTCTAGAAAGTATCCACCCGTATTTACGGTTGGGTACTCCTATAACCGCATATTCATAATTACTGTCCAGCCCAATTATCCAGTAATCCCCCCAGAATGGACGAATACCTAAAAAGCTGACAAAACTAACCTCAAGTTTTGCGTTTGAAGATTTGTCGAAAACCTCGGCAACTCCTTCAGCTTCATCCCGATCGCCGTCTTCATCGGTACAGCTATTAATAACTTTTATACTCCCATCCTCATTCAGGAAGTATTCAGCAGTAGTGTTTTTAACACAATGCTTCTGGAAAGTGTTCGGTATTTTGGCAATTTCATACCAAAGTCCCGCATATTTTTTGAGATCGACATATTTTACTGTTACGGGTGAAGATGATTGCCCATACGCCGAAATTATGCCAAATAAAAGAAGAAAAGATATATATTTCATAATAAAATTATTTTTGTTGTCAAAAATAGTGGTTAACAATCACTTATAAAACTGCCGGTGATCTTCCGCAAATTGCTTAATGATTCACACAGATTATAATTGAAAAATTATCTCCCGACTACACGGCCGCAGCTTTGGGTTTGAATAGTTTGGTAGCAAACAATTCTATAAGCAGACCATATATCATTCCCATAATAACGGTCATAATAAACATATTTGTTTGATCCTACTGGGGATTTTCAGGAGCCATCAGTCCGCTGAATGCCAGGGGCAGACTAAATATGGCGCCTATTAATAATCCGTGTAATGACCAGTGAAGTGATTTAATACTGCTGACCCCGATTGTAAAACCTATGAGCGCCCTGCTGAAAACAATCTGCCATGCAACTGCAGCCGGCAGAGGATCAGGGGAACTGGAAGCAAATGCCAGACATACAAAACCGAATAGGAAGCCAAGTAATGTTGCAGTTATAAAACGTTTAGTCTGAAACATAAAAACTCCTAAAAAATGTTTTATAAAATTTTACGGGACTATAATCAAATTCAGAACTAAAACTCGCAAGCTTCATGGAAAAAGGCAAGCAATTTTTTATAAATTTTACTTAAATACTGCTCTGTTTTCAAATTTTGACTAAACCTGCACTTTGCCTGTAAATCCTCCTTTATCCGCTGATGTATTTAAAGATGAGGGGATAATTGAGACACATGCAAAATATTAAGGTGAGAAAAGTAATTTGTATTATAAATAGTATAAATAAGTCCCTGTAAGGTTATGCACACCCTTTATTTTATTTCTGATTTATTTTGAAAGAAATGGTCTCAGCAGGAATAGACCGAGGCTTTGCGATTTTTAAAAAATTTTAACTAATATTAATATTCAAAATGAAAATTTTTCTGATAACTTTATGAGAGTAATAATGTACCGTGCGAATATAATTATATTTCTGATTTTGCTTTCTGTTCAGACACTGCTCCCCTGTACCACTGCAGTGGTATCGGGAAAGGCAACAACCGACGGCAGACCTCTTCTCTTAAAAAACCGAGATGCCGACGCTTTACAGAACCGACTCACCTACTTTTTTGACGGAAGGTATAAATTTATAGGACTGGTTAACTCAAAGGATAAGAATAATTCTGAAGTCTGGTGCGGATTCAATGAAAAGGGATTCGGCATTATGAATTCTGCTTCCTACAACTTAAAAAAGAATGATACCACAAAACTGTCGGATATGGAAGGCATAATCATGAAGCTTGCCTTATCAAAATGCGCCACCCTGCAGGATTTTGAAAATCTTCTTAACGAGCTTGAAAAACCACTTGGAGTGGAAGCGAATTTTGGAGTAATCGATGCCGATGGCGGCGCGGCATATTATGAAACTGACAACTTCAGCTATACCAAATATGATGTAAATGATCCTGAAACTGCCCCGAACGGGTATCTGATACGGACCAACTTTTCATTTTCAGGTACAGAAAACAAGGGCTACGGATACATCAGATATGAAACAGCAAGCCTTCTTTTCGCAGATCAGTACAGGAACGGTAAAATCTCCTCCAATTTTCTCATAAATGATGTTCCCCGTTGTCTGGCGCATTCATTAACCCATCAGGATTTGATGAATCAGCTTCCTCAGTCCATTACTGATACCGCCTATGTGTTTTTCAGGGATTTTATCCCCAGATCTTCTACTGCTTCGGCAATAGTTGTTCAGGGAGTAAAAAAGGACGAAGATCCATCCATGTCAACAATGTGGTCCATAATTGGATTTCCTTTGACATCGGTGATTATTCCGGTCTGGCTTGTGGAGGACGGAACACTTCCGCAGATTCTTGTTGCCGATGAAAGCGGGAATGCACCGCTATGTGACCTGGCATTAAAATTAAAGAGCAAAGTTTTTCCAGGGCAATATGACGCAAAGGATAATTATCTGAATCTTGCTGAATTGTTAAACAGAGACAATACCGGTGTACGGCAAAAACTAATTCCGGTCGAGGATGAAATCATGCTGTTGTCAAAATTCCTGCTGGACAAGATGAGAATTAAGGGAAAAAATGAAAAGGAAATTAAAGATTTTTACAAATGGATAGATTCATCCGTAATAAAGAAAATTAATTCAAAATTTGAAGGAGCAGATTAATTTAATAATTTTAGTCATATTTTTTCATTATTTAAAGCGTTAGCAAAATGAAAACCATAATACTTTTTCTTACAATTTTAATGACAGCCATGGCACAGCAAAACTTTAACTTCGAAGATTTCTTCATCGATAAAACATTGAGGATAGATTATCATCATACCGGAGATGCTTCCATGGAACTGGTAACCCTGGATCAGATGTATCAATATGACATTTGGGCAGGAAACCTTAAAAACCTGGTCGATAATTTCAACAACGGTGCATACTATTACAAGATTTATGATGCGGCATCAGGCAAACTGATTTATTCCAAGGGATTCGACAGTTATTTTAAAGAATACCAGACATCTGATGACGGCATAAACGGAATAAAAAAATCGTATCACGAATCCGCCATTATTCCTTTTCCGAAGAATAAGGTAAAATTCTCGCTTGAAAAAAGAGATAAGCAGAATAAATTGAATGAAATATTCTCCTCGGAAATTGATCCCGCCAATTACTTTATTATCAGGGAGCAGGTGCTTGATAAAAGCGTAAAAGTATACAGGGAGATCTATAACGGTGACCCCCATACTAAAGTTGATGTTGTTATCCTCGGCGAAGGATATACTGAAAAAGAAACTGCTAAATTCGAAAAGGATCTAAAGAGATTTGCAAATCTTCTTGTCAGTCACGCGCCCTTTAACAAATATAAAAACAGCTTCAATATTTATGGTGTATTAAAGCTTTCCGAAGAAAGCGGAACAGACGAACCGGGTGCCGGGATATATAAAAACACAGCTTTGAATTCCACATTCTATTCGCTTGGTTCGGAGCGCTATCTTTTAACTGAAGATAATAAATCGATGAGAGATGCTGCAGCCCACGTACCGTATGACGCAATTTACATAATGGTAAATACTCCCCGATACGGTGGCGGCGGAATTTATAATTTCTACTGTACCTTCGTTTCAGATAACCAATTCAGCGATTATATATTCCTTCATGAATTCGGACATTCATTCGGAGGCCTGGCTGATGAATATTATACTTCGGACGTGGCTTATAATGAATTTTATCCAAAGGGAGTGGAGCCTGTTGAACCGAACATTACTTATTTAATGGACAAGGAAAACATTAAATGGAAAAGTTTCCTATCTCCCGGAATTGAAATTCCGACACCCTGGGAAAAAGAAGACTACGACAAAATGGATCTTGCCTGGCAGTCGAAGAGAAGAGAAATGAATAAAAAGATTGCTGAGCTTAAAAGAAGCAAGGCGCCCCAGGATCAAATAAACAAACTGCAGGAAGAGTACAATGAAATGGATAAACTACACAGCCGGGAAGTTGATTCATATCTGAAAAAGAGTAAGTATTACGGCAAAACTGGAGCGTTCGAAGGAGCCGGATATTCTTCAAAAGGAATGTACAGGCCGATGCTTGACTGCCTGATGTTTTCAAAGGGCAGTAAGCCATTCTGCAATGTTTGCGAGTCAAGGGTTGCAGAGGTCATTAAGCACTATACAGAATAACCGGGATTAATAAATATTAAAGAACGGCCGCATCATATTACCAGTTAGCTGATAAATAGATGCGGCCGTTATTGAAATTACCGGTCTGCCCTGGCTATTTAACCAGATTCATCTTCCTTGTACTTCTATATTCCCTATTCCCTGACACAGATCTTGCTTCAAGCCTAAGGATATAAATACCGGAGGGGAGATCATAAGCAATCCAGTTTAATGTATAATATCCTGATTCCACAACATTATTCAACAGCACTTCTGTTTCCTCGCCCAGCACATTAAACACCGATATCTTAATGATGCTCTGTTCGGGTACGGCATAATTAATTGTCGTTGAAGGATTAAAGGGATTTGGATAATTCTGACCAAGATTAAATCTATCCGGTCCAGTCACTGTAACTTCTAACTCCTGGCTGAAATTTATTTCGCCGTTAAAGTCAACCTGGCTGATTCTGTACTTATAATTGCCTGCTTTATTTACTTTCTCAGAAAACAGGTAATCGGCAGGTTCGGTGGTTGTTCCCTTTCCGGCTGCAAAAGAAATAATCTGCCACTTATTATTTTCAATCCTTTCAACCAGAAAGCCTTTATTGTTTGTTTCAGTTCTGGTTGACCATTCAATAATTACCTCGTTGTTGTTGTTTCTGGCTTTAATTTCAAGCATCTCGACCGGGACTTCATTTGTAACCAGGAGAGACACCGGAACAGTGATTTCCGGATTTAGAGGGTCATTGGAATGAATAATAAAATCCATAGAATAATTACCGACGGCAAGTCCTTCAGTATCGTAGGTAAGCTTTAATGCAACAGAGTTATTATTATATATTCTGCCGCTGAGAATATCAGGCTGCAGCCAGTCCGGTTCCGCTGAAAACTGCAGTGCAAGATTATTATTAAGATATGCCCCGTTTCTTACAACCTGAAGTCCGTCATTTCCATTATGATTTTCGATACCGACGGTACATGAATTTGAATTCCCGGAAATGATTTTATAATAAATCAATATCTTACCATTCTTATATAGAATAACCTGGAAAGTGAACGGACCGGTCAGGCTCGAATACCCTGGCCAGTTATCAAACTGGATAATGAACCGGTTATATTCCTGTTTATAATAAACCTTTCCGGTTGTTTTTCCATCGAGATCATCCCATAACGGTGCAATAATACCGTTTGGTGATGAGGCAGAAGGAATCGTTCCGTTTGTCATCGCAGCATCCGTAAAATCTGTAAAGCTAAGCCAGCCGTTGGCGCTGATCCATATTTGCGGATATGGCAACCCGTAGAAATTAAAATTAAAGCCAAGCTGGAATGGTCCCGCTTTTCCTTCATCGACAGCGGGATATGTGCTTGTGGCAACCCAGTTCGTAACCAGTGTGCCGGTGGTGGCAATATCGTTCCATACATACAGAGGTCCATTCGGATCATTGCTGTCAATCCACTCATAACCAAATAAATCCGGACCGCCGCTTCCCAGCATGCTTAATCCCGGTGAGTCATCAGGATTCTCCTTCGTATAAAGTTTGACTTCATTATAAGCCGCAGTTTCACTTAACGGTACAGCAGAAACTCTAAGCTTATTGGGAAACACATTATTGGCAAGCTCAACGGAATAATCGAGTGTCGAGCTTTCCGGTGAAGTGTTCGAAATAAAAATTGTATCGCAGCCTGTTGTATCAGGCTGAATAAGAGAATAAAGTGAATCTGGTGTTACTGATATCAGCGGGGCATGCAGTGAGATTAAAGAAGTAACATTGGACATCACGGATGTATTGCCCCAGATGTCTTTTGATTTAACAGCAAAATAATAAAGTGTGTTGAAGTTAAGGTTATTAAGAGTAAATGATTTGACTACGCCAGCTGAATCAGGACCTCCCGGTATGATAACTGAAGCAGCAGCATTAAATTCAAGTTCACTTGTGATAGGTGTTGTCGAATGACGGAGATCGTAGCTAACAACTCCGCCAAGTGAGGAATCAAAAGGTGAAGTCCATCCTACCTTAACAGAATTCGATGTCGGATCAGCTGCCGCCAGATCAGTGATCTGTTCAGGTGCAGTGGAATCAGGTATCATACCGAACGTAAGCATTGTGGTACAATCCCCGAAGATATTATACTGTTCCATCATCTTTAATCCTTCACCGGAGCTTCCTCCCCACAGATCCATTCCTTTCATAAGGCCGTTGAAACAGACCCCTCCGACGGTCTGTCTTTGTCTTGTAGTCAACAGATACATAGAATGATACTGCATATCCAGGGGCGGTACCCAGCTTGCATTTGTGGATGAACCATAAGCTGCGATTGCTCCCTTTGCGTTAATTGAATCTCCTGCTCTTATCCATGCTTCTTCCATACATTCAGTTGCAGTAAAATTACCATTCAGACAAGCTACGTCGAAGATAAAAGGATTTTTATACCCGTTTGTAAGCGCATGAATTGCGGAGTTGCTGAATCCCGTAGTGCCCCAGGATGTTCCGGAGCCATGACCGATATAATTTAAAATACTTCTTCCTTCATTAAGAGCCGCTGACACAGTCGATGATGCAGCTCCGGGATCATAGATACGGTCAACCTGAGTAAAATACATATTATTCATAAGCATGGCACGCAAAGTATCGGTATAGTGCCAGTCAGGCGGGGATCCTTCGTTACTTGCCACACCGGTTCCCTTAAGATACCAGGTGCCGTTCACTCCGGTATCCGGATATTTTTCATACTTAATAAGCTTCCACAAAACATAATCAAGGTTAGCCGGAGAAGAGGGTGATATTCTTGAAATATAAGCATCGGGGTATGCATCGCTTCCGGCAAGTTTTACATAACAAGGATCCGAGGGAGCTCCCTCAAATAGTCCATACAAAGTCGGGATCTGATTAGATTCGCCGACAAGAATGATATAGGTAAGACCATCGGGCGAATTATAAAGATTTTGAATATATGATTTAATCGCATCGGAGCCGGTGCCTGTTTGTGTCGGATATTCTGCAAGAAGAGTTGGAATTCCCTTCGCAACTTTCCAGTTATAGAACGGAACTATATTGGCCGCAAAAGCTGTCGGATATATAATCAGCAACCTGCCTGGTTCGGGTATGGGGATATAATCATAATACTCTTTTCCATAATTAAGGAAAAGAGTTTCATAAATTTCGTCAAAATCTTTACTTACTCCGCGCAGTTGTCCTGCCCTTATAAAAGGATTAACGGCAGTAACCGAATTGTCGGCAAATATTTCCACAACAATCCGGGTGCAAATTTTAATCTGTCCCAGAACCGGATTATACTGCATCGGATTGAACTGCACAGTCTGTCCTCGCAAATCCCTTACAATATAGGGTGAGTTAAGAGCTATATTGTTACCCGGGTACCATGTATTGTCCTGATAAATATCCGAGAATATAAATGGAACCGTATTGGGATTTATATCTCTGGTGAAATGACCTTTTGAGGGCATTACCGGGCCGGTACTAATTAATTGGTATTCTTCATCAAGAATCCTGAAATTCATTCCAGCCATATCCGGGATTATGATACTGTTATTCACTGACGGAAGCTGCGGATAACCTTTATCCATTAGCCAGATCATGCCCGGAATCTCATATAACAGGTATTTTGAACCTGAAATATCAATTTCTTTCTGACTATAGCCGTCAACAATATACTCAAGAGTTGTGCTTGAGGCGGTAGTATTTAAAACCTGAACGCGAAAACCTGAAGCTTGCTGACCTACGCTGAAATCAAAAAAAACAAAAATGATGATGAGGGCAGTTGTAAAGATTATTTTCATTTTTTCACCAATAAATTAGTTCATATATATATTGCTGAGTAATCCCGGGAGAGAGACATCAACACATTTACATTCAGTTATAATTAAAAGAAAACAAAATATTGCTTAATTATCATAGGTCTATTCGGAAGGTAATACTTAGGTGCCTGTTCAGTTCGTTCATAATTTTCAGTTCATAAAAAAGATTAAACATATACCTGCATAAAACTAAATAATGAACGGGGGAAAAGCAAAAATTATAAATTATTGCCTGGCTCAAAGTTCTAATATCTAAATGAATTTTATTTTAGATATTGGTGTTTTTATTTTATTTTTTATCATCAAGTTAAAAAGAAATTTATGGATTCGAATAAGGAAGTCTATTCAACACTGGAACTGGATAACTGGCGGAAAAGAGCAAATGAAAATCTTATACCCGCAGAAAGATACCTGATAGAAAAATATTTAACAGACAAAAGCAGGAATGTTATCGAAGCAGGTACCGGAGGGGGAAGAATCGCATTTAATATCGAAAAATTAGGTTTCAAAAATATATGGGGCTTTGATTATATCCCGGAGATGATCGAATACGCTAAAATAACTGCCGGGCTGAACAATTCCGGTATTCATTTCCTGCAGGGAGATGCTGTGGATCTTTCGAAGTTTGATAATGATAAGTTTTTTTACACTATATATCTTCAGCAGGTGATCAGCTTTATACCGCATCATTCCATACAAAAAGCCATTGACGAGAGCTACAGAGTCACCGCGCCGGACGGAACAGCTATATTTTCATTTCTTTATTATAATGGGAAAAGGAGAAACAGGTATTTAAGTTTCTTTTTGAAAATTATAAGACTCTTTCAGGGTGATGAATTGTCTCCCCAGCAGTTACCATGGCTTATAATAAATCATAAAATAAATTGGAAGTTTTTCCTGAAAAATCAACCGGTAAATTACTGGTTCAGGAAAGACGAAATTATCTCGATGCTCACTAATGCCGGGTTTGAGATTAGAGAATTAAAAACATCGGGTGAAATCCTTAATCTCAAAAATAAAAATGCCGGGATGATCTATGCAGTCTGCATAAAATAATTCAATTGCCAACCGGTGGGCTTGCTGAGTCTCATAAAATATTCTACTGCAATTGTATGACTAAACCTGACCACCGTATGACAATTGAATGACAGACTTCTAAAGCAATCCTCTCCTTTTAAGCAGCGGCTCGATCGAAGGATCCTTGCCCCTGAATTTCCGGTAAAGCACCATGGGATCCTCGGTACCTCCTTTGGAAAGAATATTCCCGCGGAAAGATTCCGCCACTTTTTTATTAAACAGATCAGTTTCTTTAAATGCCTGGAAAGCATCTGCATCAAGCAC